>NZ_NOIW01000109.1:0-16719 GCF_002708645.1 Sphingobium sp. IP1 | reverse complement strand
AAAGTGCAGTAGCGCTTTGCAACTGTCCCGAGCGCTTCAATGGCCTCGGATCGTCTCAAACGGCGGATAATTTTGTAGCCCATAAATAAAGGGTTGCGGTGAGACGAGACACCATCTGCAAACATAAAAACCAGCAGGCCGACTTGGGGGGCACGGGCAGGCCTTCGGCGACGATGCGGGCGGTGCAGTCTGCCCGATCCCAGTTCCAGCGGCGCAGGGGGTAATCGCACCGATAGAGGGGATCGTCGATCGAGAGCGCATGATTGGCGCGCGCAGTGTCGCGGGGTCCGGCATCGTAGCCGATGAGGCGTATGACCCGCTGACCCCTGCTCCATGCCTCGATCGCCGGTTGCCAGGTCTTGAGGAACGCGTCCTGCGGCGCTTTCTTGTATTTGAGGCTGCAACTGGAGCCGCCGAGCGATTTGCTCGGCAGCGTCGCGTTGGTCAGGCACATTTCCAGGATGCCGTAATAGGGCGGCCAGTGCTTGAACCGTTTTGGCGTGTACGAGACGATCTCGTGCCGGATGCCCCGGTCGCGCATCCAGGGGCCGATGACGTCGAGATAGGCGTATGTTTCCGGTTTCTCGTTCCCGGTGTCGGCTGTCAGCACGAGGTCGGGAGTTGCCCCGCGGGCATGCAGCTCGAGAAGCAGCGCAGTGCTGTCCACGCCGATGCCGTAAGCGAGGACCACCGGAGGCCCCGGGATGGGCATTGTCATGACGATTCCTCCGGCTCGAGATAGCTGTCGAATGGGGGACCGACCGCCTCGATCCAGGTGCCTTCGCGATCGAGTTCGGCGATGCGCGCTTGCAGGGCCGCCTTGAGTGCGTCGGGGTCGAGATCCTCGCCCTTGGCGTCGCTCGACACAGTGCTGAACGCGATCGTGAACGCGTGATTGTAGCGCGCCATTTCAGGCGACCTCGGGATCAGACGTCCCGGATGCGCGGGGCGCGATGGCGATGTCGAGCCGGTTGCGGCTCATGACGATGGTGACGGTGCGGTCCTCGGGAAGAAGGTGACGATGGTTGAAAAGCCGCGCGCGGATACTGTTTTCGAGCGCCGCGTCGTCGCCTTCGAGCAGACCGATGATGCGTTCGGCCGCGTCGGCGCGAAATCGCTCCTGCTGGGTCTCGTAGCTGTCCGCGTCGCTGTCTTCGCTGGCGTAGAAAATGGCATTTTCAAACAGATCGGCAACGTCCTGCGCGGTCATGGCGGTGCCGCGGCGAACGAAGATGCGGGTTTCCTCGACAGAGTTGCAGGAGAACTGGTCTGGCGCGAACGCGACATCGGCTGCGCATTCCACGGTGGCGAGGACGCCGGCTTGACCGATCGTCGCTAAAAGCGTGATTGCCTCGACAAATCCGTCCTCGGCTTCGATCGGCGCTTCCTTGCTGTCGGAGATCGTGAAGGTGCGGTCGCCCTGCGTGACGCGGAAGACAACGTCCTCGACGCGCGAGAGACGGTCGTACCAGCCATAGCCGGTGAAGGCGTCCTGGGCTTCGACCAGCGGTCCGCCGAAGGGGTTTTGCGCCGCGACCGCAGATTGCACCGGTTGGGCGACCAGCGCGTCGAAGTCGGGCATCAGGACCATGGCGGGATCGGTTTCGCGCATGCCCGTTTCGTAATTGCGGCTGCTGTCGGCCGCGGGCGCGGACCAGGTAAAGAGATACGGTGCCGCTTCGGGGAGAGTAACACCCATGTCTCTTGCGGCGCGCCAGTCGTGAAACGAGAGCCGGTGCCTGTCCTGCGCGGCGATCGCCCGGAAGATGGCGACGTGGACGGCGTGCCGCAGGTCGGCGATGGCGGCGTTCTCGACCACTTCCTTGCGTGCGGGAAGCACGAGCTGGATCTGCGGCGCATCGAAAATGTCGACCTTGGCGATCCAGTGCCCGCCGCGATCGACCTCCTGGACGAAAGGCAGGGCGCAGGGAATGGTGACGCCGTGGAAGTTGAGGCGGTGATCGCGCGAGGAATAGTGGGAGGGATTTTTCCGGAAGACACCGATCCGGGTGCCGTTCCATTCCTCGACATGATCGGCGTCGGCGAGCCAGTCTTCGTAGGGAAGGGCCTCTCCATCGAGGAGCACGGCAACCGGATAATGTTTCGCGGCGCGCGTAATGTCGTCGCGCAGGGTGCGGACCCACTCGCCCGGCACGCAGACGGTGATGGCGGTCCCGCAGGCGATAGGATCGGACGTGATCGCGATCGGGCGGCTCGTTTCCCAGGCAGTGGCCGGGATGTGCGCCATCCAGCCCTGGCGATCGGGCCGCGAGTAGGAACGAATAATGACATTCCGCCCGGCGAGGCTGAAGACGCCCATCCCGGCGGGATCTTCGGCGCGGCGGGTCTCGTCGGACCATCCCGATCGACCCAGTGTCACGATCGAGGCGGGGTCGGCAATGCCGTGACCGTCGTCGACGACATGGAGGAAAGTGTCGGCGCCCGATGTCTGGATCGACACCGATACGCACTGCGCACCGGCACGGCGGGCATTCTGGAACAGTTCGTTGATGACGTCGAAGGCGGTGTTGTTGAACAGCCGCGTCACCTTGGAGATGGTCTCGGGTGCGACGGCGGTTGCGATGGTGGCTGGGATCATGGGGACGCTCCTCGTGGCTGGCGCGCTTCTTCACGCCTCCCCGCTCGTTCCCTCTCCCCTCTCCTGATCGCCGGGGAGCGTCTGCTCTTGCAGGAATGTCCCGCGCCCGCCTCGAAAAGCCCCGACCACGGTGCCGCCGTCCCAGTGACCCCCAAGAATGCCTTTGCGCACGATACCGCAGACAGGAGCCCTGCGCGCGGCGAGAAGCCGTGCGCGGCGGGTATCGCGGTCTATCGGTTCGCCTGTCGCGATGTCTGTCAGGGATCTGAGCGGCTTCATGGCTTGTCTCCGGCGATATCTTCCATGGCAAGGATCTGGTCGAGTGTCGGTGGGGGCGTGCAGCGCGGTCGACGGCCGAACAGCAGTCCCATCTTCTGAGCATATTTGTGGACGGCGGCATGGTTCCGGCCCAGTGCCGTGACGACATCGGCAAAGGCGACGCCATTGTTGTAGGCGCGCTTCAGCGCATGGCGTTCGTCGTCCGTCCAGGGCTTCTGATATCCATGAACCAGGCCGAGGTTATTGGCGCGCGTGAACAGCGACGCCTTGGTCCGCCCCATGCGCGTCGCCAGTTCGGTCATTGGAATCTTGCCATAGAGCGCGCGCAGGGTGGCGATATCGTCGTCGGACCAGACCGGACCGCCGCGAAAGCCGTCCCGCATTGCATGGGTGCCGCGAAGTCCAAGATATTCGCTGCGCCAGCGGATCGAGTAACGGGTCCGCCCGAGACGCGTCAGGAGGGGTGTGAGGCTTTTGCCCTCCCGATAGGCAAGCGTGAGGAGAGCGTCCTCTTCGGGTGTCCATGAACGTCCCCAGCCCCGCCCGTAGCCGAGGCGTTGCAGGATCGCCTTGATTGCGATCTTGCTGCGTTCGCAATAGCCTGCTTCGACCAGCAGGGATGCGATGTGGCCGTAGCGATGCCCCTCTTCTGCCAGCGACAGCGTGAGCATGGCCTCGGCCTCGGTCCAGTCGGGGGGCTTTGCCGGATGGCGAAGGCCAAGACTGTTGGCACGGCTCGCGGTCCCTGACAGCGGGCGGCCGATAAGGATCGCGATCTGGGCGATGGGGACGGCGGCGGCATATCCAGCGCGCAACTGGGCATCCTCCCACGATGTCCAGCGTGGGGGGTTGCCTTCGGTGAGCCCCAGGACCCCGGCCCGCGCATAGACGGCGCTGCATGCGCGACCGAGATCGGCGGCAACGTCCGCGGTCGCGCGTGAGCCATAGTGGCGCGAGAGCCAGTTATCCTCGTCGGGCGTCCAGGGACGCTGGGAATGGCGGCGAAGGCCAAGCGTTGCGACCTTGTCGCGAACGCCGGCAAGACCCCGCCCCAGGGCGGCGGCGATCTCGGCCAGCGGGATATCGGCGCGAAAGCCGGTCTCGAGCGTGGCGACTTCCTGCGGGGTCCAGGCATTTTGCCGGAAGGGCATTTCGGGCAGGCGGCCCTCGGGCTCGGGGCGCACCGGACAGGCGACCAGTTCGACGACGGTGGGGGCAAGATCGGTCATAGCGACACCACAGCGACATCGCTCAGCCGCGCGCGCAGCCTGGCATGGAGGCGGGCGATCCGGTCATCGCCCCTTGGCATGGTATCGATCGCCGCGATTGCCGAGAGGAGATTGAGTGCGCGATCCGTTCGATCGGCGTCGAGGGACAGGTGCCGCGCCAGATCGCATGCCGTGCTGGCGTTGGGCGAAATGCGCTTGAGCGCGTCCATTATGGCAGCGGCATCGGTCGCGGAGGGATCGAGGAGGAACGCGTCGAGCGCGCGCGTGCCCTTGAGTGTTATGCCAGGACCATGATCGGCGACCTCGGCAAGGCCGGCAAGATCCAGCAGCCGCGCTGCCTCATCGGCCTCGATCGCCGCTGCCGCGCGAAGTTCCGGTGTCCTGCCCACATGCTGGGTAATGGTCGGATCGATATGTGCCAGGACAGGCGTCGCCGACAGTGCAGGCCCGAGCGCGAAGAAGTCGCCGGGGGCAAGGTTACGCAACAGGTCTGCGTCGCGTGGCGCAAAGCCCAGGAGATCGGCCGCGCGCGCGATGTCGCGGTCGAACACATTCAGCCCGACAAGGAAGTTCTGAAGTTCCGACACGACCGATGTCGATAGCTTGGCGAGCCGCTGGGTGGCGATAACGGTTGCCAGACCGCGTTTGCGTCCTCTGGCTGCAAGGTCGGTGAGGGTCGCGACCCCGAGCCGCCGGGCTTCGGCATCGCGCGCCGATCCTGCGACATGGGGCGCGAGAAGATGCCCCTCGTCGATGCACACAAGAACAGTATGTGCCCAGTCCTCACGCGGCGCGCCGACAAGCCCCGCGAAGAAGGCGGCAGCCTTGATGATCCGCTGGTCGGGGTCGAGGTCGGTGAGATCGACATGAACGGAGAGACGGTGCCGGCGGCTTCGGGCGGCAGCGGCGGTCAGGCCATCGGCGGTCAATTCGACCGCGCGGATCGTGGTCGCGCCGATATGCCGTGCGAGATTTTCGAATTCCCCTTCGGGATCGACGATGGCGACGGTCGTGTAATCGAATGCTTCCTCGATGATACGACGCAGCGTCCGGCTCTTCCCGGCACCCGAGCTGCCCTGGATCAGCAGCCGTCCGGCAAGGAGGCGATCGAGATCGAGTTCGAGCGATCCGGTGGAGTGGCGGCCGAGCGGTACGCGATTGGCCGCGGCCTCGGCGACGGAAATGGAAGCGGGCGAGGTCATGTCCGGTCCTTTGGGGCGACATCGGCGTCAGGCAGTGCCGGATCGTTGGCGGGCGGGGCGGCAATGGCGTCGGGATCGGGCGCAGGCGCGCCGTCCATGCTCTTCCAGTCCAGCATGTCGTCGCTTTCCCGTTCGCATTGCTGGCAGGTCGTGGAATCGTAAGTGCTCAGCAGCACCCATGCCTGGGTCTCGACATCCCAGACGGCGACCGCGTCCTTCGTCACATTGTCGCTGCCGCAATGGTCGCAGACAGGCTTGACCGCCTTTGTCGGGGGACGGAGGCGATCCTGGGTGCAGACTGACCAGTCGCCGTAGAATTTGCCGCCATAGGGCAGGCAGTCGCCCTCGATCTGGATGGCATGTTGGCCAAATCCGTCATGGAAATGAATGTCCGTATCCGGGAAAAACTTTTCCAGGACGTCGCGGGGAGCGCAGATCTTTACGTCGCTCCCGTAGGTGGTGTGAACATAGCTGAGGGGGCCGATGGCCGGCCCTTCGCTGCCCCATGCCTGCATGTCCCGGTCGGCGTTGTCGCGACCGTGAAAGAGATAGAGATAGACGCTCATGGCTCGTGCCTCACGATGCGGTGGGAAGGAGGGAGGCAAGCGCGCTGGCCGGCACCTGCTTGCTGATCGGTGCCGTGCTTTCGACGCGGATCGCTTCGAGGCTGTCGAAGGTCTCCGGCATCTGCCGGCGCTCGTAGCGGTCCTTGTCGACAAGTCCGTAGATGGGCTCGCCTTCGTGGCGGGCAAAACCCAGGGCATCGACGCTCACGACGCGGCGGAAAACGCAACCGACCTTGCCGTCGGGCACCCAGTCGGCCCAGGAGCCCGAGGCCGAGACGCTCTCATATTGGCCGATGATCGCCTGATAGGCGGCGCGCCGTCGCACGACATGGCTGTCGTGGATCGAAACCTCCTCGCCGGTCAGGTCTTTCCAGCGATCGGGATGCCAGCATCGCACCGATCGGCGGGCATTCTCGACCTGAAGAGCGATGCCGGGGATCGGCAGGCGGCGGAATTCGTCGGCGAAGCCGTAGAGAACCAGCGCATAATCGACATCCTCCTCGTAGAAGGGATCGTCGCGTCGCAGGGCGTCGGGCATTGCGGCTTGACGCTCGTCGGAAAGGACGTAGCCGCCATAGCTCGGCGTCCAGACCCGCCAGATGCCGGGCAAGACCTGCTCGGCCCGGTCGGGGATATCCCATGGCGTGGTTGCGGGCCGCAGGCTCGGTTGAAATCGGGTCATCTGTCGTCTCCCTTTGTGGATCGGACAGTTTCTCCCTCTCTCCTTCGGCTTCGATCGTCCCGGGGCGCAGTTTTCGAATAACGGGTTAAGTCATGTAGTCAGTTTCATCCGATCCGTAGCTGATCGAGAATGGCCGCTTCCAGCGCATCGCCTTCGAGATCCTCAGCGTGGATGGTGACGACAGGCGCGATCTCGCGCAGCTTCTCGACCTGGCGCAGCTTCAGCCCGAGCGTGTCAGCATCCTCGCCGGTCACGATTTCGAGGGCGGATTCGATGACCTCGCCGGTGGTGAAGTCCCGCAGGTCGAGAAGCAGATCGGGACGCAGATCGCCCGCGCGTGTCGCGATATCGAACAGGAGGCGTTTGAACCCGACACCGATGCCGCGGCGGCGGAAGCGATATTGAAGGTCGAGCAGCCCGACGATCGTCTTGCGCTCTGCAAGATTATGCACCGCAATAAAGTTTGCGGGTCGGGCGATAGGCTGGGCGTAGGCGCGGAGCGCGGCATAGCCCTCGCGCGGATTATGTTCACCGACGACTGCCAGAACCAGATAGGGCGGTCCCATCCGGCGCTGATTGACGCCGATATGCCGGATGCGGTTCTTGACCGTGAGTTCCCGGCCCTCTGCAAGGGTGATGGTCGAGCCGGTGACGTCGGTCGCGTAGAGAAGCAGAAACGCCTGCGGCGCATGTTCGCTCGGCCATTTCCGAGCCGCCTCGCGAAGTTTGGCGAAGACGATGCCGCGCTCATAGGGATCGATGTGGGTGTAGAGATGGCGCGCGAGCGGGATGCCCGGTGCGATCTGAACGCGCTCGGCGGCGTGGCGCAACGCGGCAAATTCGCTCGCCATCGATGTCGTCCTGGGTTCCCCGACCTCGAGCGGATCGACGACGTTGACGTGCGCCATTTCCATGAGAAGCCACAGCAGCCGGGCAAGCCGTGGGATGGCGACGCCGCGGGTGCGATCGTCGGGCTCGGTATCGGCGGGGAGCTGTGCCAGCTTTTCGGGGGCGAGGCGGTGCGCGGAGAAGAGCCCGTCAGGCTCGTTGATCGATCGCGGCGTGGCAGTCGCCCGTTCGCGGATACGCGGCGGCGCCTGTTCGCGGAAGAAGGGGCAATCGACATGATGTTCGGGGCGTCGCTGGCGAATGCTGGTCAGGCGGCGCAGATAATAGGTTTCCGCTTCGGAGAGATAGGCCGGTGAAAGCAGCGGGGGATCGGCCCCCTCTCCCAGGCAGTCGCAGGCGATCCATTGGTGATGGTCGCGCGCCTTGACCACCATGATGACCGAAGCGCGGTGATCGGCGTCCTCGCCCTCGCCGGTGTACCAGCGCACCAGCGCCTCGCGGACCACGTCCGGGACGGGGGAACGGGAGGCAAGGCCCCTGGTATCGCGCGGAACAAGCCACATGGCGGTGAGGATACTCCATAAAGCTTGCAAGGTCACCTTTGTTCACGTTACGTTCAATGACGGAAGGAGTTCGCCATGCAGCAAGCGGATTTTATCGGTGCGTTCGATCTCGACACGGTGCTCATCGAATTGTCGGTGGATCTCGATATTCGCGTTACGCGCAGGATGCTGGCAGGAGCCTGCATCGGCAGCGATCCCGAAGATGCCTATCTGTCGGCGCGGGAACTGCGCGAATCGCTCGAATGGATTCATGAGGGCCAGGAGGCGGGCAAGGGAAAGCTGACCACGATCCTCGAAACCCCGTGTGACGATTTCCAGCGTTGCCTCTATTATTGCGTCGCCGGCAAAGGCGTCGTCACCATGCTGGATGACCTGGTGTGGCTGGAGAAGCTGCTCGAGGCGCGGGGGAGGCTCGCAGCGAGGCTTTATCGCGACAAGGCGGCCGTTAAGCCTCTGGTCAATCCGTATGTGGCGTCCGAACCCGACGGGCCGGTGGGGCGGTTCGATCCTGCCTTCAGGATCGGTGCATCATGGTCGCACGATCCGGGTCCCGACTATGTGGCGGACGACGATGGGCCGGGTCCCCGGCTCACCTACTGACGGCAAATAAAACAGCGGTCCGGCATGGGGGGATGCCGGACCGCTGCCTCAGGGAGGGAATGGGTCAGTAACGTCCTTCGCAGGCAAGCCGTTCCCCATGCCGCCAGCGTGCCGGGTCGATATATTCTCCGGCGTAGGCGCCACGCCCCTGGGTCTTCGCTTCGAGGGCTGCGGCGAGATAGGCCGATGCGCGCTCGGGATCGCTGCGCAGATACTGGGTCGCCGGCACCGCCAGGCCTTCCCGGATCATCCTTTCGCCCAGATCCTGTCCATCGACGGTGACGATCGCGACCGGTCGGCCATAGCTGTTGGCGCCGGTGGGCGTGACGGTGGCGGTGCCGCTTTTGAGTATCCGGGATGCCAAATCCTGCGCCAGCTTTCCGCATGGGTAGCAGGAACCCTTTGTCGAGCACATTTGCTTGCGCTCGAAGGCGTCGGCACCCGACAGGCGAAAGTCGATCGAGACGGTGTCGCCGTCGATCGCCCTGCCCTTCCCGCTGATCGGGCTGTCGTCGGGCGGTGGCGAGACCGCGCCGCAGGCGGCAAGGGCCGCGAGCAGAAAAGGAAGCGCGCTCCTCATGCGTAGCGCAGTTCGACTTCGACGTTCGGCCCATCGACGATGAAGGGCACGACGCAAAAGGGCTGGAGGGGTTCGGCGGTACGCACGATCGACACATGGCGCGCGCCCGCGTCGAACATGCGGGCAGCGACCGCCTGTGCGTTGGCGCGGCTGCACAGTCGCCAACGCTTGGGACTGATGGAGGTGGGAGTTTGGGCGGACATGGGGGTCATCCTGACTGGGGCGGCGGCGTCGATCAACCGAACACCGTCTTGTGGACGCGGGTTTGCGGCACGAGCGTCCAGGGGAGGTCTCGCAGGCCGCCGATGCGGTAGGAAGGATAGCCAGATCCCGGTTTTGCCAACGCGATCTTGCGGCCGCGCTTGTGGACGATGAACTCGTCGCCCTCATAGCCGTCGGTGAAGCGCACAGGGTTCGGCAGGCGGATGTGCATGCCGTGTTCGAGTTGCCGGGTGGGGCGAGCGAGACGTTCGAGGCAGCGCCGGCGCCAGTGCAGCGCACCGGGATCGTCGGTATCGCCCAGCAGCGCGAGGATGCGCTCGGGGCATTCCGCCTCGCATGGCCCCATATGTTCGGTCATATCCTTGAAGGCGAACACATACCCGTCCTTCGCCCGCGGGTTCCAGGTAACGAGGCAAACGATGGCGAAAGCGGGTTCATCGATGCCATCGGTCGAAGGCACCGCGGCCGCGTACCAGACCTTGTTGCGAAGACACGAGGAGGCAATGACGCGCAGCCCCTTGCCTTTCCCGTCGGCATCGCGCCGGTCGTAGGTGAACTGTGCCTCAAGATAGGCCTTGGGGGTTTGGTGGGGATACATGGATGACAGGGGCATGCTGAGCCAGCCCATGGCGGCGTCCTTTCGAAATGCGGTGGCATGAAGGTCAGGCGAACAGGCCGACCGGATCTGTGCGGGGGGCCGAGAGACGCAATTCCCGGCGCAGGCGGGCCGCGAACCGTTCGGGTGCCAGGAGGTCGCGGATCGACGCGAAGCGGCGAACGTCGCCGATGCAATCGTGAAGACCATCGACACGGCGATAAATGACCTCGCTGTCGGGACCCGGTGCGCCCAGTGACAGCTGGACGTGGACCTCCTCGCCATGAAGCGTGATTTCGCCCGATTGCGAGGGGTGGCTGCGGTTCGAGTGGATGCGGTAGCGCCCGTCTTCGAGACCGAGCGCATCGGCGAGACGCCGCATGGCCTTGCGACCGTCGGCGTGGAAGCGATCCTTTGCAGCTGCGTCATGGGCGACGCCGCGCACCGCGAGCGTGAGCAAGGCCGGGAAGCGTCGTAATTCGGCGATGGTATCGATGCAGCGACGCCGCAACAGGCTTTCATCGCTGCCCGCGCCGGCGATCGTGCCCAGATGCCGGGCAAGGAGGATCACTGCCGGATCGGTTTCGGCATTCTTGCCGGCATTGCGGCAATCGTCGATCGCGGTCGTGATCGCGTGAAGGGCGGCGGTGATCGTGGCGAGCGCACTGGGGTCGAGTGCCTGCTGGTGACGAAAGGCGACATCGTAGGACATGGCGGTCTCCTCGAGCGCCCTATGCGCTCGACTCCCCGCCATCCCCCTTCCCTCCCTGTCTCCGGGTCTCAGGCGCTATCGCGATCGTCGACCGCGATCAGCGTGTCGATCGCGACAGCGAGAGCCGTTTCGTCGCCGTTGACGATGCGCGCCGTCGGCCTTGCCGCAAGGACGCGGGCGCGAACATCGTCCAGCGCCCGGCCCTTGAGGGCATAGGTGAACACCTGGCCGTCTTCGATCGTCACCAGTTTCGTGCGACATTGCGCGCGCAGCCTTTTCGTTTCGGTCGCGCGGGTGATGAGCGCCGCGACCTCGAACTCGAGACAGTGGGGAAGGACGCTGTCGCCGAGCCGCGAGGCTGGCCTGTTGGCGGCGAGCCATGCGTTGACGGCGTCCTCGGTGACGGTCCCTGTAGGATGGAAGTCGTCCGCGCCGCCCGAGCCACGGTTCGAGGCGAGGAAGGCTTTGTTGCCATCGATCCAGATTTCCGCGCTGTAGCAGGCGGTCTCGTGCGAGAGGGAAGCGACGAGCTGCAATTTGCGCAGTTCGATGTGCATGGCGGGCTCTCCGTGTCATGCCGCAAGGGCTTGCGATGTGTGGGGTTGGGCGGCTTGGGCTGCGGCTGCCTCCCTGAGCCAGGCCACGGCCTGCTCGGCTTTCGCCGCGGCCTTGATGATCGCGCTCGCATCGCCTTTCAGAATGCGCAGCCAGTTGTCGATGTAGCTGGCGTGATTGTCGTGGAGCTCACCGGGAAGATCGAGATCGGCGCACACCAGACATTGCCCGATGCAGGCGACCAGTTCCTCGAACGCATAGGCGTTGTCGCCGAAGCGTTTGCCGAACTCGCGCGCGAGCCGCTGCGGTGCCCCTGAATAATGCACATATTCGTGCGCCAGGGTGCTGGCATAATGATCGTCCGACTTGAACGCGCCGCGCATCGGCATCTGGATATAGTCGCCGATCGGCGAGTAATAGGCTTGGTCTCCGCCATGTCGCACAGTGCCGGGCAAGGCTCCGAAGAACGCGTCGATCGCGGCGCGATGCACGCTTTCGACCCGCGGTTCGGGCGCTGCTGCGACAGGATAATAATAGGCCGGGAGGCCGTCGATCTGATCGACGTTAAAAACGGTATAGGACCGCAGGAAACGGATATTCTTCGTGGCCGCTTCGCCGGTCATCCGATCGGTATCGGTCTTCGAGAAGCTCGAATAATAGACGCTGTGGGCGCCGCGCTCGCCGCGCCGGACCTGCCCGCCCAGTTCGGTGGCCTGGCGATAGGTCATCCAGTTGCGGCCCGCATAGCCCTGTGCGTCGCCGATCGCCCAGAGATAGAGAGCGTTGATGCCGGTATAGGGTGTGCCGCAATGGCGGAGCGGACGGCCCCCTGCTCCGGTCAGGCCCCAGGGTCTGGACCAGGGGAGAACCCCCGCTTCCAGCTTGGCGATGATAAGGCTTGTGATCTCGGCCGCGACGTCGCGGCGCGGTCCTGCGGGTTTGCGTGTAAAGGTCATGGCGATGTCCTCGCGTCGCGGCCTGTCGCTTCGGGCCGCGGATAAAAAGAAAGCGGCGCGCCCCGGTATCGGGACGCGCCGCAGGGAAAGCCCAGGAGACGATGGGCGGGGGTTATTCGGCAGCGATCAGCGTGGGATCGGTCTCGTCGGAGGCAGTGCCGTCGTCCGGCAGGACTGCGTCCTGCGTATCGACATGGTCGCTCTCGGCGTCATCGGCATCCTCTGTCTCGATACCCTCGCCCTCATCGAATGCCTCGTCGTCGAGATCGCCCTCGTCGAAGTCGCTTTCGTCCACCAGCGCGGAGGCGATGTCGTAGCGCATGGCATCGGGCACCCAGGCCAGCGCGGCGTCTTTGGTCTCCGCCTCGGTGATTGCTTCGCCGGCGAACAGCTTCTCGCAGCTCGAAGAGATCTCGCCCTTCTTCGACCCCATGTAGCGAGCCGCGAGCGGGGCACCGCCGACCTGGGTCAACAGCGCGAGAAGGGTTCCCTTGGACACGCGATCGAAGAAGTTTGCCGAAGTCGGCCGCCACCATTTGGCCGGTTCGATCTCGAGGATGCTCGCGAGGCGGGCATGGAGCGGGTTGGTCTTGACCGAGTTATAATCGTCCTTGGCCTCGAGCGAGGACGCGACGACGATGGCAAGCCATGCGGCCTTGGCGTCGTCGTCGAGCGCGCGGAACCCTTCGAACCGGGTGACTGGATCTGAGGCCTGCGTCCAACTGGTGTCGAGCCCTTCGCGCGCATCGGCGATCGCCTGCTGGGCCTGGGTCGCAGGCTGATCCTTGGGCATCTGGGGGTCCTGCGGATGGTTTGCCCGCAGTGTGGTGCCATATCGGGTAAAATGCGTCGGGTCGGCGAGCGCGAAGAGCATGTAATCGAGCGCGAGCGCCGGATCGCCAAGGATCGAGGCAGCGAGAATATCGCGGCGCTGAACGGCCAGTTCATCGTGCAGACGGGCGCTGAGCGCCTTGCCCCCCGGTGCGACCGCTTCGGGCGGCAAAGGGGCGGTTTCGCGCGAGGACGGCGAAGAGGGGACCGGACGATCGTCGCCGGGGAGGCGGACAGGCGCCTCGCTGTAGTAGGTGGTGTCGAGCACCATCTTGCCGTCACGGCCGAGCGTCAGGAACACCCCGACCTGCCCCTTGATCTCGTCGGTGAGTTCGGGTGCCTTGGAGTTGAGCGCCTCATATTCCTCGCGCAGCGCGTCATACTCTTCCTCGAGCTTGCCGTAGGCGTCGGGTTCGAGGCTCTCGTCGGACATTTCCTCCTCGAGCACTTCGCATCGCTCGACGATGGCATCGGACCGTTCGGCCTCTTCCTGCGTCATCGGTGCGGGCGGGAGCACGACACGGTGAAGGTCGGAGGTGATGCCGTAGAGACTGGTGGTCGCAACGGGGCGGACCCATGCGACGCCCAGATTCTCGCCGAGGCGTTTGGCTTCCGCCTCCATGATCGCGGCAGCCAGGGTCTGAGCCAGTTCCGGATCGGTCCACCGATCCCCGTCCTCGCTGAAGAGTTCACGCTCGATGCGTCCGCCCGCCGCGACATAGGCATCGGCGCCGACAAGCACGGCAACCGGGTCGGTCGCTTTCATGCTATCGTTGGCGATGGCCCTTCGGATGCTGTCGGCATTGACGTAGGAGCTGTGGCCGTATTGCTGGAAGACGCGTTCCTGCTTGGCGACATCCTCGGTCGAGCCATAGGCCTTGGCGAGGTCGAGCGATATCCGTCCTTCGGAAAGCGCCTCGAAGATCGGGGGCGCGAGATTGGCGAGACGCAGCCGCCCTTCGATGAAGCGGCGGGTCTGCCCGAAGCGGCGTGCAACCGCCTCGATGTCGCCATCGGCTTTGAGAAAATGCTGGAAGGCAACGCATTCCTCGGCAGGGGTCATTGCCTCGCGCTGGAAATTCTCGGTGAGCGAAACTTCGCGCAGGTCGGCTTCGTCGCCGCTGATCACCTTGACCGGCACATCATATTGGGCCGCATCGATCTCGCCGGCTTCCGCCAGCATCATCGCGCCGAGATAGCGTCGATCGCCGGCAATGATCTCGAACATGCCCTTGGGGCGGGCAGCGGTGACGAGCAGATTCTGCATGATGCCGCGGGCGCGGATGCTCGCCGCCATCGCCTCGATGTTCTTCGGCGGGGTCGTGCGGACATTCTTGTCGGAGCGCTTGAGCTTGGCGAGTTTGACGGTCTGGGTCATTTGGGGTCTCCATGAGCATGATGGTGTCCGGCGCGCGTCTTTCCCCACACCGGACACCCTCCCCGATCCTCCTCCCCTTCCCGTCCCGCGCTTCGCGGGGGTTAGCCACGGGGGTCATGGCCCGAAGCGCAGGAGAAACGGGTATCGGCGGGAGGGCAGGCGGGAAGACGCGGGTCTTGTAGGCGATGATTTCGGTGAAGCAGCCGATCGACTTCAGCCACGGCAGCTGGTTGGCCGGAGCGCCCACGATCTCGATGCGGGGGCTGGTGTTGACGCGGACGCGTTTGACCTCGCATGCGAATGGCCGTTTGATGGTCACGGTGCCACCTTCGAGGGCGGCCTTGACGACTTCCGCAGGGCTAAGGACATCGTTGCTCTCAAGCCCCAGTTTGGAAAACAGTGCGGGCACGTCGCGGGGAAACACCATGCGCCCGAGCCACGAGCGCCCGCTGTCGTCGACCACCCGGTTGACGACGAGATGATCGCTGGGAAGGGCCGACCAGATCGGCAGCAGGAGTCCGGTCGCAAGGCGGATCGTCTCGGTGTCGACCTTGTCGAGGATCTCACGGACCTCGGCGCTCCATTCTTCCTCGAACCGCGCGCGCGAACATTCGCTCCAGGCCGTCTCGTAAAGATCGTTGAGCGCCAGATACTCGTGACGGGAGGGACGCATCAGTTCGATCCGGGGAATCGCCACGCCATCTTCGGTCAGCCAGGGCCGTGCGTTGGTGCGCAGGGCAACCTTGCCGGACTTGCCGTTGCGCACGAAAGCCGCGCTTCTGTCGGTATCGGCGATCCGCAGGACGCGCTCGAGCGAAACCGGATTGCGGCGGCGGGTGACCTCGATCGTGAGGAGATGGGACGTCGCTTTGCTGACCGGATCGGTGCGCAAGATCCTGTCGTCGAGGACGGTTGCTGTCTCCACCGTCATGGTCTCGACGCCGACATCGAGCGTGCCTGCCTCGCGCGCGGCAGCGACGCGGGCTTCGACCAGGGCGAGAAACTCGTCGAAGATGACGTTCTGCAAGCCGATCGGCAGCGCCAGAAGGCGGTTGAGCCAGCGCTGGATGGGGGGCAGGTCCTCCTTCAGCACGCCATCGGTGTCGAGCAGTTCAAGCCCGGTGCGGTGTTGGAAGTCTGTGAGGTTGGTGCTGGTGAGCTTGCCGGCGACCAGCAGATGATACCAGCTGACGAGGGCCGCCTTGGCATATTCGCTTTCCAGATTGTCGGCGGGATCGAACAGGTTCTGCCCGCCGGTCTGGCGCTGACCGCGAGTGAGCGCGCCCAGGCTGTCGAGCCGGCGCGCGATCGTCGAGGTGAAGCGCAGTTCGCCCTTGCAGTCGGTGGTCACGGGCCGGAAGAGAGGCGAGCAGGCCTGATGGGTGCGATGCGTGCGTCCGAGGCCCTGGATCGCCCGATCGGCCCGCCATCCCGGTTCGAGGAGCAGATGCGCACGCTGTTGCTGGTTCCTGGCGTCGAGGCTGGCATGGTAGGAGCGCCCGGTCCCGCCCGCGTCCGAGAAGACGAGGATGCGTTTGGTGCCCTCCATGAATGCGGCGGAGTCGGCCTGGGTGGCGCGCGCGGAACGCGATTCGAGCTTCTGCCCGCCACCTGGCAGATTGATGAGCCGCTTGGTGCGTCCGGTGACCTCGGCCACCATCTCGGTGCCGAACCGCGTGATGATGGCGTCGAGGACGGCGGCGATCGGCGGCAGGGCGCATAGCTGCTCGATCAGATTGTCGCGCTCCGCTTCGGCTTCCGGGTTGGTGACAGGGTTGCCGTTGGCATCGAGCAGCGGTCGCGATCGGACCTCGCCGGTGTCGTCACGGTAGAAGGTCATCTGCTGAACCGGAAAGGCGCGGGTCAGATAGTCGATGACGGCTTCGCGGGGCGAAAGATCGATGTCGAGATCCGCGCGCTCATCGGCCGAGAGTTCGCCGAGGCGGCGGTCGAGGATGGCTTCGGCCGTCGTCACCAGCTGCAACACGACGGATTGATCTGCGGCAAGATGCTGTTCGATCGCGGCGATGACGGTCGGCAGCTTCGACGACAGGAGGAGTGCGCCGAAAAAGCGTTGCTTGCATCCCTCGAACCGTGAGCGCGCTGCGGCCTTGGCGCCGGAGTTCAGGGTCTTGCCCTCGGCAGCATCCACGACGCCGGTGAGTTCGAGGGCTTTTTCCAGACCGCGGTGAATGATTGCTTATCGCGAGGAAGCGGTAATGCGGAGGAGCGCGGCGTAACCGGCGAATTCCCATGATAGTGTGCGCATTTGCTGCGCATTATATTGGTTGCGAACCTCGGCGGTCCCTGGACCAGCTGAG
>NZ_NOIW01000108.1:0-17343 GCF_002708645.1 Sphingobium sp. IP1 | reverse complement strand
TATGTCGGCTGCAGGCGGGCGTCGAGTCAGCTTGTCGTAAAAGTTTCAAAAAGTAGCCGAACAGCCGCTTGACAGGGCGTGTCCGATCGGCAGTATCGAATTTAGGACAGTTGTTCTGATTGCTGCAAAAGCGAACTGTCCGGGGATTATAAAACAGATAAACAGCGTGGCCAGCGTCTGGCGGCGATCCTGAAAGAGTCTCTCTTTCGGGCGGGGCATCCTTCGCCCTGTCGGCCGCCTGTGCGCGAGGCCATGCGAACGCGTCAGGGAAGGAGACCCGGAGCACCGGGCGAATTTCGCAGGAGAGGACGAGTCGCAACGCGTATCAGGGGGTATTCGTATGGCCATTCGTCTCCGCTCGCGAAGAGTGCGCACGTTCTGCGCGCTGGGCACGAGCACGTTCCTCACACCGATGATCCTGTCCGCGCCGGCACTGGCGCAGGCCCCGGCGGCGGATGCCGCCGCCGCCGATGCGGCCGCCGCCGAGGCCGAACAGGGGCTGGGCGAGATCGTCGTCACCGCGACGCGCAGCGCGCAGAGCATCCAGAAGGTGCCGATTTCGATGCAGGCGCTGGGCGCGGAGAAATTGCAGGAACGACAGGTGAAGGGCCTGAGCGATTTCGCCGCCCTGCTGCCGTCGGTCTCGTTCGAGGGCATCGGCCCGGGCCGCAATACCGCCTTCTTCCGCGGCATCGTGCCGGCCGGCGGCGCCTATGCCTCGGTCGGCTATTATCTCGACGACATGCCGATCACCGGCACCGAAGTGCCCGATATCCATGCCTATGACCTGGAGCGGGTCGAGGCGCTGTCGGGGCCGCAGGGCACGCTCTATGGCGCGGGCTCGCTGGCCGGCACCATCCGCCTCATCACCAACAAGCCCAAGCTCGACAAGTTCGAGTTCGGCTATGACGTGGAAGCCAATAAATATGGCAAGGGCGATTTCGGCGGCCAGCTGGAATCCTACATCAACGTGCCGCTGGCGCCGACGCTGGCGGTGCGCGCCATGGGCTATTATCGCCGCGACGGCGGCTATATCGACAATACGCCCAACAACGGCACGTTCAACGATGGCAGTTCGTCGACCCTGACGCTGGGCGACAACAACCCCAACACATCCTACACGCTCGACAATAGCGACATCGCCAAGGATGATTACAACACCATCCGCGAATTTGGCGGCCGCTTCCAGCTGCTGTGGCAGCCGACCGAGGGCTGGGACATCACGCCCGAGATCACGGCCCAGAAGCAGGTGGCGCGCGGCTATTTCGGCTATGATCCGCGGGTCGGCGACCTGGAAGTCCATGACTATGACCAGACCAAGAATAACGATCGCTGGTATCAGGCGGCGCTGTCGATCCACGGCCATATCGGCGACTGGGACATCGTCTCGGCCACCGGCTATTTCAAGCGTCGCACCCGCACGCTGAACGACTATACCTATTACACGGTCACCTATGACGGCTTCGGGCCGGGCTATGAAAGCTATCTGCAATTCTTCGACAATTGCACCGGCTCCGGCGCCAGCCAGCAGTGCCAGATGATCAACCCGACCCAATATTATCATGCCGACACGCACCGCAACAAATTCACCCAGGAATTGCGGATCTCGACGCCCAAGGACTGGCCGTTCGACGTGACCGTCGGTGGCTTCTACCAGCGGCAGAAGAATGAGCTGAACACCAGCTATGCGATCCGCGGACTGGATACGATCACCGGTTATACCGCGACCGGCGGCGGCGATGTGGCGGGGGGGCTGATCGGCGTGCCGGCCATGTATGGCATCGCCTATGACGATGACGGCAATCCCTATTTCGATACCAGCGACGTCATCAACGCCAACGGCAATCCGCTGGGCACGATGATCCTGGGCACCCAGGCGGTGAAGGGCGACGCCTTCTATTATGTCGAGCAGGACCAGCTCTATCATGACAAGGCGGTCTTTGCCGAAGGCCATTACAACATCACGCCGACGCTGAAGCTGACCGGCGGCATCCGCTATTTCTGGACCGACTACAAGGTTCGGGGCTTTGCCGGCGTGGCCGGATCGGCCGCAGGCGTGGGCTGCACCACGCCGCTGCCCGATGACGAGCGGCTGACCTGCGTCAACACCAACCCCAATGCGGCGGACGGCACCGGCCGCTACAAGGAAGATGGCGAGACCCACAAGGTCGCGCTCGACTGGCAGTTCCAGCCCGACAAGATGGTCTATTTCAACTATTCGACCGGCTTCCGCCCCGGCGGGTTCAACCGGCCGCTGCGCATCCGCAGCCTGGGCAAGATCGTCAATGTCGCGCCGTTCAAGTCGGAAACGCTGACCAATTTCGAGGTCGGCGTGAAGACGACCTGGAACAATATCTTCCGCTTCAACGCCGCCGTCTATTATGAGAAGTGGAACAATATCCAATATGGCGTGGTCGTGTCGGGCGCACAGGGCGCGGGCATGACCGGCAATGCCGGCAAGGCCGAGGTCAAGGGCATCGAATATGATGCGGACCTGCGGCTGGGCAAGGTGACGATCTCCACCTCCGGCGCGTTCAACGATGCCAAGCTGAAGGGCGATTTCTGCAACTTCGCGCTCAATACCGAGACCGAGTCGATCGCGCAGCTGAGCAGCTGTACGCTGGGCGAGTTCGTCGAAGGATCGAGCCCGCCGACGCCGCAGGTCGCGGCCGCCAACGGCACCCGCCTGCCGCGCCAGCCGCGCTTCAAGGGCACAACATCGATCCGCTATGACACCGACCTGGGCGACTATGCCGCCTATGTCCAGGGCGCGGCGCTCTATCAGACCGGTGCGACGCAGGATCTGAACGTCGAGAGCAACGAGCTGCTGGGCAATACCAAGGGCTTTGTCAGCTTCGATTTTTCGGGCGGGATCAAGAAGGATAATTGGAGCGTCACCCTGTTCCTGCAGAACGCCTTCGACAAGCGTGGGCAGCTGACGCGCAACACCTTCTGCTCGATCGACTTCTGCGCCAACAGCTCGCGCACCTTCACGATCAAGCCGCAATTCTTCGGCATAAGGTTCGGCCAAAAATTCTAAACAGGTCGCCGAACAATATGGCCATGCCCCGCACGATATGCGCGCGGGGCATGGCCATTTTCATCGGGGTGGCGGGCATGTTGCTCGCCATGCCGGTGGCGCCGCGCGCGCAGGAGGATCATTCCGGCCTGACCCGCGCAGCCTATCGCGCCCGATGCCTGATGTGCCACAGCCGCGCCGCGCCGGAGGGTGTTTCACCGGAGATATTGGCAGGGCTGCATCCCGAACCGGGGCTGAAGCCGGCGGCCGCGATGCCGGGCGTCAGTTGCTGGCGGCGCTGCACCAATTGCTGGCCCGCAGAGCCGCGAGAGGGGCGAAAGTAGATCCCTATTTCTGCTCATATTTCCAGTTGCGGCCCTTGCCCTCGCCGATCCAGTCGACGGCCTGGGCGATGCGCTTGTCGCGGGTGGCGTCGGTCCTGGCCTCATTGATCCATTCGCAATAGTCGCGGATCTTGCCGGGCGGGAAGGCGGCCCAGATCGCCTCTGCTGCCGGGTTGGCGGCGATGGCGGCCGCGAGGGCGGAATGGACGGGCAAAGGCGGTTTGGGTGTCTTGGGGCCGGTGCGTGGGCGATCGCCGGCTTCGATCAGGGCCATGGCCTGGGCGATCAGGCCGGCGATCGCCGCGTCGGAGGGGAGGTCGGCAAGGGCGGTGAGGCGGCCGAACTGGCCCATGGCGTCGTCGCTGGCATCTTCCCTGCCAACCTTGTCATGCCAGAAGCCGAAGGCGGCATGGCCCTTGAAGGCGGCCATGTTGGCGAGATTCTGGTCCTTGTAGGTGAAGAAGGGCATGCCCCATTTGACCGCTTCGCCGATGTCGGGCGAGGCGGCGTGCATCAGCGCGCGGATATGGTCGAGAATGGGACGGGCGAAGTCCGCCTGGGCGGCGATATAGGCGTCGATCCGCGGATCCATGGCCATAGGATGATCCCCCTCGCTGTGCCGCGGGCTCAAGCGGCTGTCCCGATCGGCCGGTGATGCCATCAGCCGATGGATAGTGCAACGCACGGGGCGCAGCGAGGGGGACTGCGGGCGCGCCCCTTTCACGCGCCCGCAGAGCCTGGCTCAGTTGGCGGCGCGCGGAGTGTCCGGCGTGTCGAGCAGGGCGATGGCCATGGCCGGGCCACCCGCGCGGCGGGCGAAGCGGGCATTATTGTCGAGCGCCTGCCGCCGGAGATCGCGGATCTGCCGGTTGTAGCTGGCCTGGGTCGTGGCGAAGAGGATGGTCGCGACATAATTCTGCCCGGCGCCGATGCCGGCGGGCAGCGGATGCAGGGTCGGGATGCTCTGGATGGCACGCATCGCCGCCTTGTCGAGTTGGCGCGAGCCGGATGAGTTGAGCAGGGCGATGCCGGCGGGCGCGCCGCTGTCGCTGCAGGCGAACTTGACCTGGACGATGCCTTCCTCCGGCCCGGACAGGATGGTGGGATAGCGCAGCCGGTTGGAGAGGATGTTGCCGGTGCGTTCGACCCAGCGGTCGAGCGTGGGCGGGGCGGTGGTGGGCGCCGTCACGTCGATCGAGGGGGCGGATGATTGGGCGCGGGACGCCGCCGGCAGCAGCAGCGGCACGGCAAGGCAGAGGCAGAAAAGCAGTTTCATGTTTCGATCTCCTGAGAGCGGATGATCGGCCGGGGGCGGGAAGGACGTCGTTGGTCGGCCCGCATGCGGTCGAAGGTGCAGACGGCGACCCGGCAATGTCTGCACCCCGCATTTTTATCAGGTGAAAGATGAAATGACAATTTCGCAAATGAATTTGCCATTTAGATGCTTAAGATGTTTGGGAATTAAAATTTAGTTGCAAATGCTTTTTGTGAGAACAGCGTTTCTTGAGTGGCCTCTCTGGCGCTGGATGACAGGGGAAGGGAAGAAGTCACGGAAAACCGCGCGCTATTCCGGTGCGTGGACCGGCATGGCGCAGCATGGCGGGGGCGCGCGTCGACCATGGCGGGACGGTCCACTTGAGGCTGGCGCGCCCGAGTCTTCGTCAGCCCTTGTGGCGCGCCGTCAGCAGATAGTTGATCGCTGTGTTGGCCGACAGGGTGAAGCCGCGCGCCGGATCGAAGGCGAGACCGCTGCTGTCGGTGACTTCCAGGCCCGCGTCTTCGAGCAGGGCGGTCAGTTCATCGGGGGTGATGAACTTGGCCCAGTCATGCGTGCCCTTGGGAATGCCGCCGATGCTTTCGCCGATGGTGATCATGGCGAGGCGCGACATCGGCGTGCGGTTGGGGGTGGAGAGGATCATCAGGCCATCGGGCGCGAGCTTGGCCGCGAGCGCGCGGACGAAGGCGGCGGGATCGGCGACATGTTCGATCACTTCCATCGAGGTGACGAGGTCATAGCCGGTATCGCTGACCTGCTCGACCGGGGTGGCGCGATAGTCGATGGCGAGGCCCTGTCCCTGCGCATGGGCGACAGCGACGGCGATATTTTCCGGCGCTGCGTCGAGGCCGGTGACGCTGGCGCCAAGGCGGGCGAGCGGTTCGGTGAGCAGGCCGGCGCCGCAGCCGACGTCGAGCGCGCGCTTGCCGCTGAGCGGGCGGAAGCCATGATCGTCGCCGTCCCAGTGCCGGTCGATCGCGGCGCGGATATAGGACAGGCGGACCGGATTCAGCTTGTGCAGCATCGCGCTCGACCCCTTGGGATCCCACCAGTCGGCGGCCATGGTGCCGAAATGGGCGGCTTCCTTCGGGTCGATCGTCGCGGTCGTCTCAGTCATCATGCACCTTGGGTCTTGCTGGGTGGCGAAGCACCCGTGCGGCGGTTCTAGCAGCGGGCGGCGGGAAGGCCAATGTGCCATGCTGTCATAGCTATGTCTTTGAAGGCGGGGCATGTAGATGCGCGGGCAGCGGCAAGGAGGGCGAGCGGATGGCGGGATTGCTTGCCATATCCGTCGCGGCTGCTAATAGGGCAGCCGTTTTGCCCCTTTGGGACATTTTGTTTCACAACTATAGACAGGTTTGGCACACAAATGGCGCGCATCGTGATGAAATTCGGCGGCACCTCCATGGCGGGGATGGAGCGAATTCGCAACGTGGCCGCGCGCGTCAAACATGTCGTCGATCAGGGCCATGAAGTGGCGGTCGTGGTGTCGGCCATGGCCGGCGAGACCGATCGGCTGGTGGGCTTCTGCAAGGAAGCCTCGGCGCTTTACGACCCGGCCGAATATGATGTCGTCGTGGCGGCGGGCGAGCAGGTCACCAGCGGCCTGCTGGCGATGACGCTCAAGGCGATCGGCGTGGACGCGCGCAGCTGGCTGGGCTGGCAATTGCCGATCCGCACGATCGAGGCCCATGCCAAGGCGCGCATCAGCACGATCGAGACCGATGCGCTGATCGCGGCGATGCAGTCCGGCCAGGTCGCCGTCATCCCCGGTTTCCAGGGCATGATGGACGATGGCCGGGTGTCGACGCTGGGCCGTGGCGGTTCGGACACGTCGGCGGTCGCGGTGGCCGCGGCGGTCAAGGCCGATCGCTGCGACATCTATACCGACGTCGACGGCGTCTACACCACCGACCCGCGCATCGTGGCGCGTGCCCGCAAGCTGGACCTCGTCACCTATGAGGAAATGCTGGAGCTGGCCTCGGTCGGCGCCAAGGTGCTGCAGACCCGATCGGTCGGCCTCGCCATGAAGGAAGGCGTGGTCGTGCAGGTGCTTTCCTCCTTCGATGATCCCACCCAGGACGACCTCCCCGGCACGCTGATCGTGAGCGACGAGGAACTGGAAGCCAAGCTCAAGGAAACCAAGATGGAACGTCAGCTCATCACCGGCATCGCCCATGACAAGAATGAGGCGAAGATCATCGTCACCCGCGTGCCCGACAAGCCGGGCGCGGTGGCCAGCATCTTCACCCCGCTGGCCGATGCGGCGATCAACGTCGACATGATCATCCAGAATGACAGCAAGGACAATGAGGAGACCGACGTCACCTTCACCGTCCCGCGCGCGGACCTCGCCCGCAGCGTCGACATCCTGGAAGCCAACAAGGACGCGATCGGCTTCCGCCGGATCATCACCGACACCGAAGTCGCCAAGATCAGCGTCGTGGGCGTGGGCATGCGCAGCCATGCCGGCGTCGCCGCCACCATGTTCAAGACGCTGGCCGAACGCGGCATCAACATCGAGGCGATCTCCACCAGCGAGATCAAGGTTTCGGTGCTGATCGACGAGGACGAGACCGAACTGGCGGTGCGCGTGCTGCATACCGCCTACGGCCTCGACGCCCCGGCGGCTTAATCGCTATTTGGCTGAGGCCGGCCTGCAAACGGTACCTTTCTGCGCTTCCGGTGCTCACGTGCTTTAAGCACGCTGCGTCGGGCCGAGGCACGTGACTCGGCCCGAGGTTCTCGAAAAGCACCATTTTCGGCTCGGCCTGAGCCAAATATCGATCAAGCCGAGTTGCTCTTTACTTTCGGTGTTATCCCCGCAAAGGCGGATTACAGAAAGTCAGGTGACTCTCTTTACCATCCCCGGACATCGCGTTCGGGGATGCTTTTTGATTCTTGAAGGCTGAACTTATGACCACTGCCAAACTCGCTTCCCTGATGGCCCGCGGCACCGAATTTCTCGGCTGCGAGAGCGCGATCCTGTGCGGGGCGATGAGCTGGGTCAGCGAGCGGCATCTGGTGTCGGCGATCTCGAATGCCGGCGGTTTCGGCGTGATCGCCTGTGGCGCGATGTCGCCCGAACTGCTGGACGCGGAAATCGCGGCGACCAGGGCGCTGACCGACAAGCCGTTCGGCGTGAACCTGATCACCATGCATCCGCAGCTGTTCGACCTGATCGCGGTGTGCGCCAAGCATGAGGTGAGCCATGTCGTTCTTGCCGGTGGCCTGCCGCCCAAGGGCAGCATCGAGGCGATCAAGGCCAATGGCGCCAAGCTGATCTGTTTCGCGCCCGCACTGGCGCTGGCGAAGAAGCTGGTGCGATCGGGCGTCGACGCGCTGGTGGTCGAGGGCATGGAAGCGGGCGGCCATATCGGTCCGGTCGCGACCAGCGTGCTGGCGCAGGAAATCCTGCCCGAAATGGCGCAGCAGGTTCCGGTGTTCGTGGCTGGCGGCATCGGCCGGGGCGAGGCGATCGCCGCCTATCTGGAAATGGGCGCGGCTGGCGTGCAACTGGGCACGCGCTTTGCCTGCGCGAGCGAGAGCATCGCCCATCCTGCGTTCAAGAAGGCGTTTTTCCGCGCGTCTGCGCGCGATGCGATTGCCAGCGTGCAGATCGATCCGCGCCTGCCGGTCATCCCGGTGCGCGCGCTCAAGAATGCCGGCACCGAAGCCTTCACCGCGAAGCAGCGCGAAGTCGCCAACCTGCTGGACAGCGGCGCGGTCGACATGGGCGAGGCGCAGTTGCAGATCGAGCATTATTGGGCCGGCGCGCTGCGCAAGGCGGTGATCGACGGCGATGTCGAGGGCGGGTCGCTGATGGCGGGCCAGTCGGTCGGCATGGTGACCAAGGAAGAGCCGGTCGCCGACATCATCGCCGAACTGATGGCGCAGGCCGCCACGGCGCTGGAACGCCGCGCGGCCTGATCCCTGCTGCCTGGAAAACAGGCTTTATCGGCTTTTAACCAATATCGGGCATGGTTTCCGGCATCAGATTTGCCGGAGACCGTCCATGCGTGCCTCGATCCGTCACCTGCTCTTGTGCCTGCTGGGCGGGATCGCGCTGCTGTCGGGCTGCGCGGGACAGCGGGAGGTGGCGGTTGCGCCGCCGCCTACGCCCGTGCGGGCACAGCCCGTGCCCCAGCCGCTGCCGCCGATGGGCGCGACGGCCACCATGCAGATACCGCCGATCGGTGCCGATGGTCAGCGCGTCACGCCCAACCGCGACCTGAGCGGGGCGGCGACGCTGTGGCATATGCGCATGGCGCTGAACGTGGCGGCCCTGTCCTGCCAGGGGAGCGGCGACGCGGCGCGGCTGCAATATAATGCGCTGCTGGCCCGGCACAGGGCGGCGCTGACGCGGGCCAATGCGCAGGTCGAGGGGGAATATAAGGCGCAGTTTGGTGGCGGCGCGATCGCGCAGCGCGAGCGGCTGAATACTATCGTCTATAATTTCTTTGCCCTGCCGCCGGCACAGGCGGGTTTCTGCGCGGAGGCGGTGCGGGTGGGGGCGGCCGTCAACAGCCTGCCCGCGGACCAGTTGCTCGCCTATGCGCCGACCGGCCTCGCTGCGCTGGAAAAGCCCTTCACCGACTTCTTCGATGCCTATGCCCGCTATCAGACCGACCTGGCGGCATGGCGTTCGGGGCGGACGCTGGCGATGGCGCCGGTGGTGCTGGAGGTCCGGCTGAGCCGGGCGGAGCTGATCGCGGATGATGGCGTGACGGTGCCGAAGGGGGCGATGCCGCGCCTGCTGGCGCGGGCCGACTGAGAAAAATCGGTTATTTCCGGCCTTTTTCGCGATGCTCGGCTTGCCGCATTGCAACCAATTGGGATAGCGGGCTTTTAACAGCAACCGGGCGGGGGTTCAGCGGTGAACCACAGGCGGGGCCGTCCCTGGCTGCGCGTTAAGCATATTTCCTCCGGTGGAAATGCCCGGCATGTTGGCCGGGCCAGATCGTCGGAGTAGTTGATGTTCCTGCCACGTTCCCTGTCTTCCCGTCTGTCGCTGCTTGCCCTGACGGCGCTGGCGGCCTGTGCGACGCCGGTGAAGCAAGTGCCGCCCACGCCGCCGCCGGCGGTGGTGCCCACGGTGATGCCGACCCCGCCGCGCAATTCCGCGCCCGACATGGTGCCGCCGGACAAGGACGAGGCCGGGAAGTTCATCACCCCCAATCGCGATTCCCAGGGCGACCAGGCGCTGTGGCATGTGCGCATGGGGCTGAACGTCGCGGCGCTGGGCTGTCCCGAGACCAATGGCCAGACGCGCATATTGTACAACCAGATGCTGACCGTGCATGGCGCGTCGCTGAAGCGCGCCAACGACACGCTGGAGGTCAGCTATCAGCAGCGTTACGGCAGCAGCGCGATCCGCATGCGCGAAGTGCTGAACACGCTGGTCTATAATTTCTTCGCCCTGCCGCCGGCGCAGAAGGCCTTCTGCCAGAAGGCGGTGGCGACGATGACGATCATCAACGGGCTGACGCCCGAGGCGCTGGCCGCCTATGCGCCCAAGGCGCTGGATGAGCTGGAACAGCCCTTCCGCGATTTCTGGGCGGAATATGAGGATTATCTGCGGCGGCTGGAGGAATGGCGCAAGCGCTTCGGCGCGACGGTGAAGCTGGTCGGCCCGGTCGGCGGCGATGATCTGAACGACCATGAGCCGCCGGCGCCGACCGCGCCCGCGCCGATGGGGCAGGTGCCGGCCACGCCGATGCAGCGGCCGTCGGACATGATCCTGCCCGATGCGCCGGCTTCCGCGCCCGCGCCTGCTGCGCCGGCCCCGGCTGTTCCGGGAACGCCGAGCGCGCCGCCGCCGGTGGTGCCGACCCAGCCGCAGGTGCAGGCGCCCAAATTGCCGTTGCAGCCGGTTCCCGCGCCGCCCGAAAGCTGATCGCCGGTCAGGCGTCGCGCGCGTCGAAGCGGGCGCGGGCGCCCTCGACCGTGGCGAGATTGCGTTCGGCCCAGACCCATACGCCGCAGAAGGCGGCGCTGAGGCTGTTGCCGAGCGGGGTTAGGGCATAGTCGACGCGCGGCGGCACGACCGGATGGACGGTGCGGGTGAGCAGCCCGTCGCGCTCCATCTGGCGCAGCGTCTGGGTCAGCATCTTCTGGCTGATCCCCTCGACCGCGCGGCCGACCTCGGTAAAGCGCAGCGTGCCGCGCTCCTCCAGCAATTCCAGGATCAGCATCGTCCATTTGTCAGCCACCCGTCCGATCAGTTCGTTGACGAGTCGCTCCACCCGTGGATCGAGTTCGGTCGGCGGATCATGGTCGAGATATTGCTCGGCGGCCGCTATTTCAGCGGTGGCGAAGCGGGATTCCAGAGGATTTACCATTTCTTACCTTTGGGTGCCTATGGCACTTTTCGGTGCCTTCTTTCCAAAAGAGAGTATAGGCCTAAATTAATGGGCAAGCCACCAAACTAAGGAGCTTTCCCATGAAAAATTCCGGCAACACCATCCTCATCACCGGCGGCGGTTCGGGCATCGGCGCGGCGCTGGCGCATGAATTCCACGCAGCGGGCAACCAGGTCATCATCGCCGGGCGGCGGCAGGCGGCGCTCGACGAGGTGGTCGCGGCCCATCCCGGCATGGCGTCGATGGTGATCGACATGGAAGATTCGGCGGCGATCGCGGCCTTCGCGGCAAAGCTGGTCGCGGACTTCCCGGCGCTCGACGCGGTGCTGCTGAATGCCGGCATCATGGTGGCGGAGGACCAGATCGACCTCGCCATCGCAGAGGCAACGGTCGCCACCAATTTGCTTGGCCCGATCCGGCTGACCCACGCATTGCTGCCGCATCTGCTGGCGCAGAAGAGCGCGACGATCCTGACCGTGTCGTCGGGCCTGGCCTTCGTCCCGCTGGCGGCGACGCCGACCTACAGCGCGACCAAGGCGGCGATCCATGGCTGGTCGCTGGCGATGCGCGAGCAGCTCAAGGACATGGGCGTCGACGTGGTGGAGATCGTGCCGCCGGGCGTGCAGACCGACCTGATGCCCGGCCATGCCGAAAATCCGCAGATGATGCCGCTGGCCGATTTCATCAGCGAGACGATGGGCCTGTTGCGGCAGGAGCCGACCCCGGCCGAGATCCATGTCGAGCGGGTCAAGTTCCTGAGCGAGGCGACCAAGCGCGGCGAGTTCGACCAGGTGTTCGGGATGCTGAACGGGGCGCATTGAGACCCGCAAAGCTTGCCTCCTGCATCGGGGAGGACTATCTGGGCTTCGTCAAGCGAGGCCACGTCCTCCCCCGCCATGCGGGTTTCAAGTCCGGGACGGCCCGGCGCCCCTTGTGAAGGAGCGCCATCATGGCCTGGATTGCCCTGTTTTTTGCCGGATTGCTGGAAATCGTCTGGGCCTTTGCGATGAAGCAGTCGCATGGCTTTACCCGGCTGGTGCCGAGCCTCATCACTTTGTGCGCGATGATCGCCAGTTTCGGCCTGTTGTCGCTGGCGATGCGCAGCCTGCCACTGGGCACCGCCTATATGATCTGGACCGGGATCGGCGCGCTGGGGGCCTTTGCCGTCGGCGTCGCCTTCCTGGGCGAGGCGATCAGCCCGGCACGGCTGGCGGCGGCGGCGCTGATCCTGTCGGGCCTGGTCATGATGAAGCTGGCGTCGCCGGGCTGACTGTCGAGGGTGCCTTGGGCGGCAGCGGGAAGAGGCGGACGAACCGCGCCGCCAGCGCCCGGTCGCCCTCCACCTGCAGGGCCGGCGCCATCGCGGCGAAGGACTGGCCGCCATAGACGATGGCGGCGAGCGCATTCTGGTCGCCGGTGAAGATCAGATCGGCGCCGGCCGCTTCGCCCCGGTCGATGGTGAAATCGCCATCATGGAGCGTGGCGCGAAATTCCTCCTCACCGAAACGGAAGCCGATCGTCGCATCCAGATCGCCGATCGCGGCGCGGTCGATCATCGTGCGCATCGACATCACCACCGACACCTGGCTCATCGGCATGCCCGGCTGCATCGTGGGCGATCGGCAGGCCCAGCGGCCCAGCACCATGAACAATATTTCCGACTCGCGGCCCCATTGGGTCAACTCGTAAATCTGGCTGGCGGCGGGCGGGGGCAGGCGGCGACGGACAAGGATGCTGGCCGCTTCCAGTTCCTCCAGCCGCTGGGTCAGCACATTGGCGCTGATTCCGGGCAGGCTGGCGCGCAGGTCGGTGAAGCGCTTGGGGCCGAGCAGCAATTCCCGCATGATCGGCATCGCCCAGCGATCGCCAATCAGATCGAGCGCATGGGCGGTGGCACAGCCATCCTGATAAGCGCGTTTGCGCGGGTTGGGACTCATTGGTTATCTTTTCTAACTTGTCTGTTGCATAATATAATCTTCGGGCGCACAAAGTTCAAGTCGGCGACTCAAGCCCGGAATTTTTCTGGGTGCGAGCCGCCATGAAAGCATGAGGAGAGAGACGATGGCCGATGCGCCCGCGCCGAAGATGATCTTCGTCAACCTGCCTGTCACCGATCTGCCCGCCGCGATCGCTTTCTATGAAGCGGTCGGCGCCGTGCGGAACAATGATTTCGCCGATGACAGCGCGCAGATGATCAGTTTTTCCGAGACGATCCACGCGATGCTGCTGACCCATGAACGGTTCGCCGGCTTTACCCCGCGCAAGATCCCCAATGCCCATGAAACCGCACAGGTGCTGCTGTGTTTGAGCGAGACGAGCCGGGACGCGGTGGACGCGACGGTGGACAGGGCGCTGGCGGCGGGCGGGACCGAGCCGAACCCCAAGCAGGATCATGGCTTCATGTATGGCCGCAATTTTGCCGATCTGGACGGCCATATCTGGGAAGTGATGTGGATGGATGTCGCCGCCGCGATGGCCGCGAACCAGGGAGAAACTGCCGACGCCTGATGTCGACGACCTTGCACAAGGAGAGAGACGATGAGCTATATGGACGGGTTCGTGATCCCGGTGCCCAAGGGCAACAAGGAACGCTACAAAGAGGTCGCCGCCTATGCCGCGCCGATCTTCATCGAATATGGCGCGCTGCGCGTGGTCGAATGCTGGGCCAACGACATCAAGCCCGGCAAGGTCAATGATTTCCGCACTGCCGTGATCGCCGAAGAGGATGAGGAAGTCGTCTTCTCCTGGATCGAATGGCCCGATAAGGCGACCCGCGATGCCGGCGCCGAAAAGGTGATGAAGGACGAGCGCATGCAGCCCAAGGAGGGCGAGGACATGCCCTTCATCGGCGCGCGGCTGATCTATGGCGGGTTCGAGGTGCTGGTCGACGCGACCGCCTGAGCTTTCCCCATATCGTTTTCGGGAGAAAGAGGATGACCGACTTTAGCGGCAAATTCTTCTGGTATGAACTGATGACCAGCGATCCCGCGGCGGCGCTGGCCTTTTATGGCGATGTCGTCGGCTGGACGGCAGAGCCGTTTGGCGGCGACCTGCCCGACGGCCCTTATCAGGTCATTTCCGGCAGCGCCGGGCCGCTGGGCGGGGTGATGGCGATCCCGGCCGAGGCGAAGGAGTGCGGCATGACGCCCTGGTGGGGCGGTTATGTCGGGTCGGCCGATGTCGACGCGGATGCGCAACGGCTGAGCGCGGCGGGCGGCAGCGTGAAGCGGCCGCCCGAGGATATTCCGGGCGTCGGCCGCTTTGCGGTGATGGCCGATCCGGGCGGCGCGGTGTTCATGCTGCTCAAGGGATCGAGCCCCGAGGGGATGGATGCGCCGCCGCCAATGGCGCCGGGCCATGTCGGCTGGCACGAGCTGTATGCCGGCGATTTCGACAACGACCTGGCCTTCTATACCGGGCAGCTCGGCTGGTCGAAGGGCGAGGCCATGGATATGGGCGAGATGGGCAGCTACCAGCTTGTCTCGCAGACCGGCTCGACGGACTTTGATGGCATGACCGGCGGCATCATGCCGGTGCCGCCGATGATGCCGGTGCCGCTATGGCTGTTCTACTTCACCGTCGGCGATATCGACGCGGCGGTCGCGCGGGTGACGGCGGGTGGCGGCACGGTGCTGCAGGGGCCGATGGAGGTGCCGGGTGGCGCCTGGATCATCCAGGCGACCGATCCGCAGGGCGCGATGTTCGCGCTGGTCGGCAGCAAGGGAGAGGGGTGATGGACAAGATTTCCCCCTGTCTGTGGTTCGACGGCCAGGCCGAGGAGGCGGCGCATTATTATGTGTCGGTCTTCGGCGGGTCGGTCGACCATGTGAGCTATTATCCCGAGGTCAATCCGTCGCCTTCGCCGCTGCCGGGCGGGAGCGTGCTGCTGGTCGAGTTCAGCCTGTTCGGGCAAAGCTATCAGGCGCTGAACGGCGGGCCGCAATTCACCTTCGACGAGGCGATATCGCTGTCGGTGGCATGCGCGGACCAGGCCGAGCTTGACGGCTATTTCGATCGCCTGACCGGTGATGGCGGCACGGCCGGGCCGTGCGGCTGGGTGACCGACAAATATGGCCTCTCCTGGCAGTTGGTGACGCGCCAGATCATGGACAATTATCATAGCGGCGACCGCGCCGGCATCGCCCGCATGATGCAGGCGATGATGGTGATGCAGAAGCTGGACAGCGGCGCGATGCACGCGGCGTTCCTGGGAGAGGCGGCATGAGCGGGGCGGAGCATGAGCTGTCGGTCACCTGCCTGATCGAGGCGCCGCGCGAGATTTGCTGGAAGGTGTGGACCGACCTGAAGGACGAATGGTTCTGTCCCAAGCCCTGGCGCGCCGAGGTGATCGAGGAGGATATGCGCCCCGGTGGCCGCAGCGCGGTGCAGATGTTCGGGCCGAATGGCGAGGAGACCGGGCCGATGGAGGGTATTTTCCTGGAGGTGGTGCCAGGTGAGCGGGTGGTGACAACCGATGCCTATGCCGCCGGCTGGATACCGCAGGTGCCGTTCATGACCGCGATCTGGGACTTTGCGGCGGAGGGCGATGGCACCCGCTTCACCGCGACCGCGCGCCACTGGGACGCGGAGGCGAAGGCGCGGCATGAGGAAATGGGCTTCCATCCCGGCTGGGACGAGATGATGGCCCAGTTCAAGGCGCTGTGCGAGACGTCGGCCGCGAGCGCCTGAGCGGATCGCCGGCGGGCTGGTCGGGCACCAATATTTCCGCCGGGTCCATTTTCGACATGGCGATGGCGGCGCGCATGAAGAGGAGGGCGGGGCGCAGCGATGTGTCGCCGCCTTCCTGCACCAGTTCCCGCAGCGCGCGGACGAAAAGGTCGGGCCAGCGTTCGATATCCACGCCCTGGCCACGCAGGATCAGCGCGGTGGCGCTCCAGTGGCGCTGGAGCAGGCCGATCATGTCGGCATAGTCACGGGAGTCGCCGACACAGGCATCGGTCATCTCGCGGAAGATCGGGCCGAGCAGCAGCGCCGGCTTGCCATCGCCCACGCCTGCCCAGAGCGAGCCGGGATATTCGGCGAGCAGGCCATTCAAGGCATCGCCGAAATAGCGCAGCCGCCCGTCATGGGTCGCGACCTCGATCAACGGGGCGGCGGTGCCCTCCTGCTCGGCGCGATGGCGCAGCAGCATCTGGCAGGCGAAACCGGCCAGGGCGCCCAGCGTCTCTTCGGCCGAACGGGTGCGCGGCGGACGGACCCGGTCGAGCAGGCGGCGGGCGAGCGCCTCGTCCGGATCGAGCAGGGCGGGCATGCCCCGTTGCGCGCGATCGACGCGGTGCAGGCCGCGCGTGGCGTGACGGACCCAGAGGAAGAAGGTGATGCTGAACAGCGCGAAGCTGGCCGCCATCGCGCCGAGCAGCGGCAGGGCGTAGGCGTTGCGCAGCGGCGGCAGGAACAGCGCGAACAGGCAGAATATCGGCAGCAGGGCGAGAGGCAGCAGGCGCGCGACGCCGCGACGCAGGCGCTGCGCTGTGGCCATGTCGGGGATGGCATATTGGCCGCCGATCAGGCCGAACGGCATGAACAGCGGGCGGCCGTCCGCGCCATGGCCAAAGGCGCTGTCGATGAAACTGGTCGTGAGGCGGCGCATGGCAAAGGTCCGGCAGGAAGGAATGCGGGCGCGCCGCGGCGGCAGCCTGACGGGGAAGCTGTTACCGGAATATGAGGGAATGGGTTGAAGGGAGTGTTTACCCTTCCGTGTGGCGTCGCGATTTCACCGGTGGCGTGAATCAGGCGCTGTTCTTTGGTTCTGGACCGCTGGAGCAAATTCGGATGGTCTGGAAGCGACCACTTTCTGCCGCTAATCGAAAACATCGCCTTACCCTTAAGCTGACATTGCGGTGCGCCGTCGCGGCGCGCATATTGCCGATATGAAAAAGCGTGATCTGCTCGCCGCGACCGTTATTTATATCCTTACAACCTTTATGGTTGTTGTAACCTCAGCGATGATAGCGGGTGATTGTTCAACAGCTTTGGCCGATGACGTGTATCGGTCCTGCTCAGCCAGAGCAGATGGTCGGTTGTTCTATGGGTTTGTAGCTTCATTGGGTTTTTATCCTGTATTCCTTGCGCTTTGTATTCGGCGCTCAAGGCGACCGCACCCCTGAAGCGGTTTTCGACCATTTTGTGCCGTTCATCGTAGAGTTGTCCTAGCCCGAAAGCTGACATCGTAACGGTATGCGACTAGAACGGGGTGAACCGCGCCGGGTTTGCCGGAGGCTCCAACTTCTGAGTAAGTGGAGCCGATATGAGCAAAGCGACGAACAAGTTTGCACCTGAGGTTCGCGCACGGGCGGTGCGCATGGTGCTGGATCACGAGGC
>NZ_NOIW01000107.1:0-17604 GCF_002708645.1 Sphingobium sp. IP1 | reverse complement strand
GCCCAGATCGCGGGCCAATGGGCGTTCAGCCAGCACCAGACCGTGATCCGCGATTTCAGCACCCGCACCCTGCCGATCCGCACCTGGAACCTGTGCATCCCCGACGGCACGATCGACGCGACGATCGAAACCATGCTGGACGACAGTTTCGCCGGCCCCGCCACGTCCAGCTATTGCCGGCAATGGAAACTGAACGGCGACGGCGCCGCCATACATGGCAATCAGCGTTGCTGGCTCGGGCCGGGGGTGCGGATGCAGGGCAAGCTGGAAGGCGAAATCGGTCCGCGCAGTGTCGAGATAAAACGCAACATCCGCCTGTTCGAGGTCAACAGCGCGCCCGCCCGCGATCTGGGCAGCCCCATGGGTGGCGACGCAGAATTTCTCATGTCGATCACCGGCACCCGCGTCGGCGATTGCAGGCCCCGGCGCTGAGCGCGGCTCGGTGTCGAGCCGATAGCCATGTGGCTGGAGAAGGCATCGGATATCGAACAATTGGCCCGGATTGCCGGCAACAGTTCCGAATTGAAACCAAAATTGACAGACCCCTGCTGTCACCATAACCTCCTTTCGTCTAGCGAAGGAGTGCCCCGATGCGTTTCGCGTTTGTTCTACCGGTAATCGCTTCCGTACTGGCCACCCCGGCGACAGCCCAGTCGCCCGATCAGGCCCGCTCTTACGAAGGGCTCCGTCCCAGCTGGGACAATCTCTACAACGTCGATTCGGGCGTCTATGGGGATTTTCGATCGCCGCAATATGGCCAGGTCCGCCATTTGATGCAGCAAGGCCATTATGCCCAGGCCGACAAGGCGCTGGACAGGATCATGAGCGGATCGAACGATCTTGAGGCGCGCTTCCTGAAAGGGGTGACGGCGCTGGCGCTCAACAATCCCGAAGGCGCACGGCGTTATTTCGAACGGGCATTGCCCCATGGGCGCAGCGGCCATCCCGGCGCCATGTCGGGCCTGGCGCTGGCCGAAATCCGCCTCGGCAATCCCGATGCAGCGCGCGACCTGCTCCAGAAGCTGGAATATCAGAAGGGGAAATGCGCCGCCAACTGCGATCGGGCGCAGGCCATCGATCAGGCCATTGGTGTCGTGACCAAGGCGCTAGGCTGACCAGCAGGCCCGGCAACCATTCCCTGCCGGGCCAGTCACGACTAGGGCGCCTCCATAGATGGCGACATGGAATTTCTCATGTCGATCACCGGCGCCCGCGTCGGCAATTGCAGGCCCCGGCGCTAGCCACGCCAGACCACGCCAGCACCATAGGGCAAGCCCTGCGCAATTGGCCGCCATGCTTTCCAAGCCGGGCAGATCGATATAATATCGCGCGCACAAATCCGCCGTCCCGTCATCGGTCCCGCGCCAATATGGGACTGGAGAAGGATCGACCGTCATGGCCAATCGCTACGGAACCAAGAATAACAATATTCTGAGCGGCACCACCGGTCGCGACCGGATCGTCGGGCGCGGCGGCAATGACATTCTCTATGGCCGCGGCGGCCGGGACGTACTGCTCGGCGGATCGGGTGGAGACCGCATCCATCTCGGCATTGCCAGCCGCTATTCGGACGTGTTCGGCAGCCGGATCGACGGTGGCGAGGGCACCGACCTCGCTTATCTCTACCTCAGCGAAATGACGCAGAAGCTGAAGATCCTGCCCAATTTCGAACGCATTACCGCCGATGCGGGCGACGGCACAGCCCCGCGCACCCTGGTCACGATCCACGGCATCGAAGTGCTGATCGCCTATCTGGGCACGGGCGACGATTATGTCCTGCTCGGCCCTCGCGAGGCGATCATCCGGGCCGGCGATGGCAGGGACAGGCTGATCGGCGGCGACATGCACGACGATTTCAGGGGCGATGGCGGCGATGACGTGCTGTTCGGCCGGGGCGGCGGCGACAGTCTGGATGGCGGCGCGGGCACGGATCTCATCCTTGGCGGCGCCGGCGCGGACGACATTGTCGGCGCCGACGGTGCCGATCGCCTATATGGCGGCGATGATCGCGATACGCTCTCGGGTGGCAACGGCGATGATCGCATCCATGGCGATGCCGGCGATGACATACTCTATGGCGGGTCGGATGCGGACATAATGTTCGGCGATGATGGCGCCGATATCCTGTGGGGCGAATGGGGCGACGACCGGCTCCATGGCGGCAGCGGCAATGACCAACTCGATGGCGGTGAAGGCCGCGACATAGTGGACGGAGGCGCCGGGGACGATGCCGTCGCCGGCGGCGCGGGCAATGACAGGATCTATGGCGGCCTCGGCGCCGATCGCCTGCTCGGCGGCGCCGGCAAGGATCGCTTTGTCTGGCGCGACCTGGCCGAAGGCGGCGATACCGTCCGCGATTTCGAACAGGGCGTGGATCGGCTGGTCGTGGCCGGCCGCGCCGTTGGTGGCCTGACCAGCGTGGACGACAGCAATTTTTCCAGCAATGCCAACGGCGTGGCAATCGATGCCAATGATCGATTCCTCTATGCGCAGAACAGCAGGATGCTGTTCTTCGATCCCGATGGCAACGGCGCGGCCCCCGCTACGCTGATTGCCCAAATTCAGTTCAGCGTCGGCATCCAGCTTTACGCCAGCGACATCGTCATTGGATGAAGCCGGCGTCGCGCAGGCGCACCCGCCAGCAAAGTCAAACCCATAACCGATGGATTATCTTATTTCGTCCATCTGTTCCCTAGAGCATCGTGCGCAAAAGTGGGAACCGGTTTTGCGCTTAAAACGATGCGGCAACAAAAACTTAGAGCGCGCTGCGTCGGATATAACGCAGCACGCTTTAGAGCGTTTTCTAATCAGGTGGAATTACCTGATAACTCGGAAAACGCGTTAAACCAAAAACTTAGAGCAACCGATCTGATGCAGTCGGATCGGAATTTGCTCTGGCCGCCCTGGCTTCGGCGCAAAATTCCCCCGCCTCCCGGCAGCGCCGCTCCATCTTCTCGACGGCCGCCTTCCATTGCTGCAGGACATAGGGGTCTCCCGCGATCGAGGGAGAGAATATCCGTCGGCCCGATGGCTGCGATGCCGGCCCGCCCGACGACATGGCAGAAGGCGGCGCCTCCTGCCGATGCGCCGCGCGCTGTGACACCCCTATGCCCAGCAGGAAAAAGCCCGCCGCCCCCAGCACCAGCCCGCATCCGGTCAGCACGCGCCTGGCCTGGTTCATGATCGTCTCCGCCGCTCGCCCTGCGCCCTATTTCACGAACCGCCTATTTCACGAACCGCTTGAAGAAGCTGTCGCTGTTCCAGCTCGGCCGCGTGTCCGCATTGGCGACCCCCAGCGTCACCGCGGTCACATAATCGTTCAGCTTCGCCGTCTCGGCCGGCATCACCGGCTGGTTCGCGTCGTCGAAGGGCGAATGATAGATGTTCGCGCGCCACGCCTTCTCCACCGTCGCTTCCGGCGTCCCGGCCTTGAAACCATATTTGAAGAACAGCGCCGGTATCCCCTCGCGGATGAAGGCATATTGGTCGGACCGGATGAAGACGTTGCGGTCGGGGAAGGGATCGGGCGTGATCGGCAGGCCCATCGCCTCGCTCACCGCCGCCGCATCCTGGCCCAGGCTGCTCTGGTCATAGCCAACCGGGGTCACGCTGGTCAGCTTGAAGATCGGCAGCGCCATGTCGAAATTGAGGTCGGCGACGATGCTCTTGCTCGGCACGGTCGGCCGCCGCGCGAAATAGCGCGATCCCAGCAGGCCCTTTTCCTCGCCGGTGACGATGGTGAACAGGATGGATCGTTTCGGCTTCACCTTGCCTGCCTTCAACGCCTTGGCGATCTCGATCAGGCTGGCGACGCCCGACGCATTGTCCAGAGCGCCATTATAGATGGCGTCGCCCTTGATCGGCGTGCCGACGCCATAGCCGTCCAGATGCGCCGACAGCACGACATAGTCCTTGGCCAGCTTGGGGTCGCTGCCCGGCATCACCGCCACCAGATTGGGCGAGGACAAGGCAACCCGCCTGGCCGCGACCGCGGCCTTGAGCCGCAGCGTCAACGGGAAGCTGGCAACCGGCTTGGACGCATCGGCGGCCGCCGCGATCGCGGCGAAATCCTGGCCGCTGCCGGCGAACAGGTCGGCCGACCGGGCCGGGTCGAACTGGGCATTGAGGAAGGGCGTCTGCGTGTCGCGCATCGCCACATCCTCATAATAGACCGCCGGCGCGCTCGCCAGCGCCTTGCGCCGGTCCCAGGGAATCTCGACCTGCCCCGGCGTCACCAGGCTGATCATGCCGACCGCCCCCTGCGCCGCCAGCCAGTGGCCCCGTTCCGATCGGGCATGGGATTTGAGCGCGCCGCTGATCTCCGCCGGCCCGCCCGAAACGACCACCACGATCTTGCCTTTCAGGTCCAGCCCGGCAAAATCGTCATGGCCCACTTCGGGCAGATGCAGGCCATAGCCGGCAAACACCATCGGCGCGTCGATCGCGCCGGGCACCGGGCCGCCGCTGCCGGAAAAGATGATGTCGCCCGGCACCGCCAGCGCCGTCTCGCCACGCGCGCCGATCAGGCTCGCCCTGCTCTCGCCCGACAGCACCGTCTGCTCGACAAAGGCGATCGGCTGCTTGTAGCCCTCGACCCCGGCGGGTTTCAGCCCCAATGCCTGAAACTGGCCGATCACATAGTCGGCCGCCTTGTCATAGCCCGGCGTGCCGGTGCCGCGCCCCTGCATGTCGTCCGCCGCCAATATCTGGACATGGCGCCACCATGTCGCGCCGCGCGCCGCCAGATCATCCTCAGCCGGCGCGGCGCTGGCCGCCGCTCCCATCATCGCGACCAGCGGCAGGGCGGAAAACAGCTTGCGCATCGGTGGAATACCCTTCTTTTATCCTGCAGATATCATGCCTTATCCTGCCCGACGAACAAGGGGGCTTGGAACCGCCACGGCAAGAGTGTATTGTAAAGATAATACAGCATGGAGATAATGATGCCGCGCCTGCCCCTGTCCCACCACCTGTCCCGTCACCTGACCCTCGCCACCCTGCTCGCCGTCGGTCTTGCCACCAGCGCCTGCTCGCGCGGCAACGATCATCAGTCCGGCGGCGGCAACGGCGACTCCCCGGCCGCCGCCAGCACCCCGCAGGACTGGGCTGCGCTCAAGGATTTTCGCCGCATCGACGTGACCGGACCTGACAATGTCGTCGTCACCATCGGCCCCAAATTCTCGGTCACCGCCGATGGCGATCCCAAGTCGGTCGCCCTGCTCGACATCCGGACCAAGGCCGACACGCTCCAGATCGGTCGCAAGTCCGAAGGCCTATGGAACAAGGTCGACGGCGGCAAGGGCGCGACCATCCATGTCACCCTGCCCGCGATCCGCGCGATCGACGTCACCGGCTCGGGCGACTTCACCCTCGACAAGGCGGAAGGGACCGAACTCGCCCTCTCGCTCACCGGCTCGGGCGATCTCGACATCGGCCAGGTGAAGCTTGGCAGCCTCAAGGCGGAAATCACCGGATCGGGCAGCATCCCCCTCGCCGGCACCGCCGATCAGGGCGAATTGTCAATCACCGGCACCGGCGACATCGATGCCGCCGGGCTGAAGCTCGGCCGTGCCGCCGCCGAAGTCATGGGCACCGGCGACATGGACTTTGCCTCCGACGGTCCGGTCGCTATCAAGATCATGGGCACCGGCGACGTCAAGGTGAAGGGCAAGGCGCAATGCACGACGAACACGATGGGACCGGGCGAGGCGCATTGCGGCCCCTGATGCTGGCAGCGGCGGCGGCACTGGCCGGGGCTTCCCCTGCCGGCGCCGCCACCCGCGGCTATACCATCACCAGCTTCGACCAGATCCGCGTCGACGCCCCGGTCACGGTCATCATCACCACCGGCACCGGCGTCTCGGCACGGGCGGAGGGAGACCAGCGCGCGCTCGACCGGCTGCGCGTCGATGTCTCGGGCCGCCTCGCCATCATCTCGATGGAGCGGCCCGAACCGGGTGAAAAGGGTCTTGGCCCCGCGACCATCCGCCTCTCCACCGGCGAAGTGAACCGCGTCGTCCTGACCGGCGGCGGCGCCGTCGCGGTCAGCGCGATGAAGGGCCTCAATGGCGAGATCGTCCAGGGCGGCAATGGCGATGTCAGCGTCGCGTCGCTCCAGCTCGACAATCTCCAGGTCACGCTCGCCGGCGGCGGCCGCACCATGCTCGCCGGCACCGCCGGCGTCGCCAATCTGCGCATCAGCGGCCCCGGTGCGATCGTCGCCGACCATCTGGTCGCGCGCCAGGCCGCGATCCTCAACGACGGCTCGGGCAATGTCGCCCTCACCGCCAACGGCCCGGTCAACATCCGCTCGACCGGATCGGGCGATGTCAGCGTCGCCGGCAAGCCGATCTGCACCGTCGAAAATGAAGGCACCGGCCGCATCCAGTGCGGCGCCGAGGGCTTCTGAACGGCGCGGCGGCGGATCACCGCGCCGGAACATTGCCATGCTTATGGAAGTCTTTACCCTGCCCGCGCTAGTCAGGGCGACCTGACCCCAACCGGACCTTCCTCCATGCGCCCAGCCCTTGCCCTGCCCGTTCTTGCCGCCCTGTTGCTGGCCCAGCCGGCCACGGCCCAGGTGGCGGCACCCGACAGCGGCGACACCGGCTGGATGATCGCCTGCGCCCTGTTGCTGCTGCTCGCCGCGCTGCCGGGCCTGATGCTGCGTCATGCGGGGCTCGCCAATGTCCGCCACGGACTTGCCGCCATGGCCCAGACGCTGGTCGCCGCCGCGACGATCCTGCTCGGCTGGGGTCTTGCCGGCTACAGCCTTGCCTATGCGCCAGGCAGCGAATGGCTGGGCGGCGGCAGCAACCTGCTGCTCGCCAATCTCGCCCCGCTGCGCGACGGCCTCACCGTGCCCGAATCCGCCTTCGTCCTGTTCCAGATGGGCTTTGCCGTGCTGGCCGGCGCCATCGCCGTCGGCGCGATCGCCGGCCGCGCCCGTCTTGGCTGGGTCGCCGCCTTCGCGCCGCTCTGGCTGCTGCTGGTCTTCGCTCCCATCGTCCACTGGATGTGGGGCGGCGGCTGGCTGGCCCAGCTTGGCGCGATGGACTTTGCCGGCGGCCTGGTCGTCCATGTCCTCGCCGGCTTCTCCGCCCTTGCCCTGGCCCTCGTCGCCGGGCGCCCCCGCGATGCCCAGGGTGGCGGCCATGCCCATATCCTCGCCATCGCCGGCGGTGCGCTCTTCTGGGTCGGCTATGCCGGTGCGGTCGGCGGCTGGGCGCTGGGCGCCACCGACGATGCCGCCACCGCCATCCTCAACCTCTTCTTCGCCGCCTGCGCCGCCAGCCTCGGCTGGGCACTGGTCGACCGGCTGCTCGGCGCCCATGCCAGCGCCACCGGCCTGCTGTCCGGCGCCATTGCCGGCCTCGCCGCCATTTCCGCATCGGCCGCCCTGGTCGGCACCGGCGGGGCGATGCTGATCGGCCTTGCCGCCGCGATCATCGCCCGCATCGGCGCCGGTTTCGCGAGCACCTGGATCGACGATCCCGCCCATATCTTCGCCGTCCATGGCCTGGGCGGGGCGACCGGCGCGCTGCTGCTGCCTTTGTTCGTCCTGCCCCTGCTCGGCGGGGTCGGGTTCGACGCCGGCATCACCGCCACCGCCAGCCTGCTCGCCCAGGCGATCGGCCTGATCGTGATTGCGCTGTGGGCGCTGGTCGGCACCGCCATCGCCGCGCTGATCGTCTCGATCCTGGTCCCGCTGCGCGCCACGCCCCAGGCCGAAGCCGATGGCCCGGATGCTGTCGAGCATGGCCAGCAGGGCTGGGACTTCCGCTGATCCCGCCATGGCCGTCGCCGTCGCCATCTTCGCCCATCAGGAGGAACGCCGGATCGCCGGCTGCCTCGGCTCGCTGCCGCTCGACCGCCCGGACACCATCTTCCATGTGCTGGTGAACGGCACCACCGACCGCACCGTGGCGCGTGCCCGCGCCGCCGCCGCCGGCCGCGCCCATGTGATCGTCCATGACATCGCCGCCGGCGGCAAGTCGCGCACCTGGAACCATTTCGTCCATCACCTGCTCACCGGTACGGAGGATGCCGTCATCTTCCTCGACGGCGATGCCCAGATCGCGCCCGGATCGATCGACGCGCTGGTGGCAGACCTTGCCGCCCATCCCCAGGCCAATGCCGCCGCCGGCATGCCGGTCAATGGCCGCGAAGTGGAAACCTATCGCCGCAACCTGCGGATCGAGCGTGGCATCTTCGGCGATCTCTATGCCCTGTCCGGCCGCTTCGTCGCCGCCATCCGGGCGAGTGGCCTGCGCCTGCCCAACGATCTGGTCGGCGATGACGGGCTGGTCGCCTCCTGGGCGCATACCGATCTGGCAAGCGATGCCGACTGGCAATTGGAGCGGGTGCTGGCCTGCGAAGGCGCGGGCTTTGCCTGCGAACCGGTCGGCCTCACCCGGCCGCTGACCTGGCGGATGCATTACAAGCGGCTGATCAACTATTCGGTCCGCTATTATCAGAACCGCATCGTCTCCGACATCATGAGCCGGGTCGGCCCCGCCGGCCTGCCGCGCGAACTGGTCAGCCTCTATCCCGACTGGCTGCCGCGCTGGCGTCCCCGCTCCGGCCCGATCGGCTGGTTCGACCGCAAGGGCCTCGCCCGGATGAAAGCACGGGTCGCAGCGACAAAAAAAGCGTGACCGGCCGGGCCGATCACGCTTCCCATTTTGCCAAGGCCGTCGGGCAGGATCAGCGATCCCGCGCCGCCAATTCCTTGTTGACGTAGAGCGCCACCATCGTCGCAACCGCGCCCGACAGCAGGTAGATGCCCGACGCGGCCAGACCGAACTTCACCGACAGCAGCAGCGCCAGCAGCGGCGCGAAGCCGGCACCGACCAGCCAGGCCAGATCCGACGTCAGCGCCGAACTGGTATAGCGCGCCTCGGTCGCGAAGTTGGACGCCACCACGCCCGACGACTGGCCGAACGCCAGGCCCAGCAGCATGAAGCCCAGGATCATGAAGGCGACCTCGCCCAGATCCCCGCCATTGAGCAGCAGCGGCGCCACCACCGCGAAGATCGCGATGCCCAGGGCCGACCAGCCGAGCAGCGAGCGACGACCAATCTGGTCGGCGATGAAGCCCGACACCACGATCGCCAGCAGGCCGACCGACGCGCCGATCATCTCGATCACCAGGAAGCGATCGATCGGCTGATCGGTGAACAGTACCACCCAGCTGAGCGGAAACACGGTGACCATGTGGAACAGGGCAAAGCTCGCCAGCGGCGCGAACGCACCGATGATGATGTTGCGCCCTTCCGCCTTGACCGTCGGCAGCACCTGCGACGGCACCAGATCCTTCTGCTCGAACAGACGCTCGAACTCATGCGTCACCACGATGCGCAGCCGGGCGAACAGCGCCACGACGTTGATCGCGAAGGCGACGAAGAAGGGATAGCGCCAGCCCCAGTCGAGGAAGTCCGCTTCCGACAGCGTCAGCAGGAAGAAGGCGAACAGACCGCTCGCCACCAGCAGCGCCAGCGGCGCACCGAGCTGCGGCACCATCGCATACCAGCCACGCTGGTGCGGCGGCGCGTTGAGCGACAGCAGCGACGCCAGGCCATCCCATGTCCCGCCCAGCGCAATACCCTGCGCCGCGCGCAGGATCACCAGAACGACAGCGGCATAGTGGCCAATCGTCGCATAACCGGGCATAAAGGCGATCGCCGCGGTCGACCCGCCCAGCAGGAACAGGGCTGCCGTCAATTTGGTCCCGCGGCCATAGCGACGGTCGATCGCCATGAAGATCAGCGACCCGATCGGACGCGTGATGAAGGCGACGGCGAAGATCGCGAAGGAATAGAGCGTGCCCGTCAGGGCATCGACATAGGGAAAGACCAGGTTCGGAAAAACGATAACCGAAGCAATGGCGTAAACGAAGAAGTCGAAAAATTCGGAGGTGCGGCCAATGATCACACCAATGGAGATGTCTCCCGGTGCAATGCTGTGGTCGCGTGCATTGATTTTGCGCGCATCATCCTCAAGCGAACTGGAGGTGAAGGCAATGGCCTGTGAAGTCATAGGCATCCGCTCCCTGGCTGGGCCGACGGTGCCTGTTTTGGGTCTCCCGACGGCCAGAGAATGGCAACATAACAGAAAACCCACAGAGTCTAAGCAGTATCCCACATGTGAAACATTTTTTGCGTCCGCACATAATTGGACAAATTGCCCACTATCGCATGGCGTGCGGAATCGGTAACCGCGCGCCATGTCACACCCTCTCTCACCCAACTGGAGCCGGCTTCTGCGCTGGTCCTCCGCGATCCTTGCGGCGCCGCTGGCGGGCTGCAACTGGGTCGTGATGAACCCGTCGGGCGACATTGCGGTGCAGCAGCGCGATCTGATCCTGATCTCGACCGCGCTGATGCTCCTCATTGTCATCCCCGTCATGGCACTGGTCGTCTATTTCGCCTGGCGTTACCGCGCCGCGAACAAGGCGGTCGAAAAGGAATATGACCCCGACTGGGATCATTCCACCAAGCTGGAGCTGCTGATCTGGTCGGCCCCGCTCCTCATCATCATCTGCCTGGGCGCGCTGACCTGGGTGAGCACCCACAAGCTGGACCCCTATCGTCCGCTCGACCGCATCGACGCGCAGACCGCGATCGATCCCAAGGTCAAGCCGCTGGTCGTCCAGGTCGTGGCGCTCGACTGGAAATGGCTCTTCATCTATCCCGAACAGGGTATCGCCACCGTCAATGAAATGGCGCTGCCGACCAATGTTCCGGTCCGTTTCGACATCACTGCCTCGACCGTGATGAACAGCTTCTATATCCCTGAACTCGCCGGCCAGATCTATGCGATGCCCGGCATGAAGACGCAGCTCCACGCCGTCGCCAACAAGCCGGTCACCGGCACCGGCTTCTCCGCCAACTATTCGGGCGCGGGCTTCACCCACATGCGCTTCGGCTACAAGGCGCTGGACCAGGCCGGCTTCGACGCCTGGGTCGCCAAGGTGAAGGCCAGCAATGCGTCGCTCGACCGCAATGTCTATCTGAACCTGGCCAAGCCCAGCGAAAAGGCGCCCGTCGCCTATTTTTCGACCGCCGATGCCAAGCTGTTCGACGCGGTCGTCAATCTCTGCCCCAAGCCCGGCCAGCGTTGCATGGGCGAGCTGATGCACATCAACCAGATGGGCGGCGCGGGCAAGGAGTCGGCCAAGGAGACCGAAGGCCTCCAGTACGACTTCCCCAACAGCCATGTGATCGACCAGACCGATCGCAACGAGGGCAAGGAAACCGCCCCCGATGCGCCCGGTGCCGAAAAGGCCCCGGCCGATCACTCCTCTCACAGCGGCGCTGACGCGCACGCGCAGCATCGGTAAGAGACATGACCGGTACACTCACAACAGCACAGATGATCTTCGGTCGTCTGACATGGGACGCGTTCCCATGGCATGAACCCATCGTCGTCGCGACATTCTGCGCGGTGGTGCTGGGCGGCGCGGCCGTCGTTGCGGCGCTGACCTATTTCAAGCTCTGGGGCTATCTCTGGAAGGAATGGTTCACCAGCGTGGACCACAAGAAGATCGGCATCATGTACATGGTGCTGGGCCTCATCATGTTCCTGCGCGGCTTTGCCGACGCCGTCATGATGCGCCTCCAGCAGGCGCTCGCCTTCAACGGGTCCGAGGGCTACCTCAACGCCCATCACTATGATCAGGTGTTCACGGCCCACGGCGTGATCATGATCTTCTTCGTGGCGATGCCGTTCATCACCGGTTTGATGAACTATATCGTCCCGCTGCAGATCGGCGCCCGCGACGTCAGCTTCCCCTTCCTGAACAATTTCTCGTTCTGGATGACCACGGGCGGCGCGGTGCTGGTGATGGCCTCGCTGTTCCTGGGCGAATTCGCCCAGACCGGCTGGCTCGCCTATCCGCCGCTTTCGGGGATCGACTATAGCCCGGCCACGGGTGTCGACTATTATATCTGGGCCCTGCAGGTGGCAGGCGTCGGCACGACATTGTCGGGCATCAACCTGATCGCGACCATCGTGAAGATGCGCGCGCCGGGCATGTCCCTCATGAAGATGCCGGTGTTCACCTGGACCTCGCTCTGCGCGAACATCCTGATCGTCGCTTCCTTCCCGATCCTGACCGCCACGCTGGTCCTGCTGTCGCTCGACCGCTATGCCGGCACCAACTTCTTCACGAACGACTTCGGCGGCAACCCGATGATGTACGTGAACCTGATCTGGATCTGGGGCCACCCGGAAGTCTATATCCTCATCCTGCCGCTGTTCGGCGTCTTCTCGGAAGTCACCTCGACCTTCTCGGGCAAGCGCCTGTTCGGCTACACCTCGATGGTCTACGCGACCTGCTGCATCATGGTGCTCTCCTACCTCGTGTGGCTGCACCACTTCTTCACCATGGGCTCGGGCGCCAGCGTCAACAGCTTCTTCGGCATCACGACGATGATCATCTCGATCCCGACGGGTGCGAAGCTCTTCAACTGGCTCTTCACCATGTATCGCGGCAAGATCCGTTTCGAGCTGCCGATGATGTGGACCGTCGCCTTCATGCTGACCTTCACGGTCGGCGGCATGACCGGCGTCCTGCTCGCCGTTCCGCCGGCGGACTTCGTGCTGCATAACTCGCTGTTCCTGATCGCGCACTTCCATAACGTGATCATCGGCGGCGTGCTGTTCGGCCTGTTCGCCGCGATCAACTACTGGTGGCCCAAGGCCTTCGGCTTCAAGCTGAACGTGTTCTGGGGCAAGGTCAGCTTCTGGTGCTGGCAGGTCGGCTTCTGGCTCGCCTTCACCCCTCTGTACATCATGGGCCTGATGGGCGTGACGCGTCGCATGCGCGTGTTCGACGATCCGTCGCTGCAGATCTACTTCGTCATCGCCGCGATCGGCGCCGCCATCGTCGCGGCCGGCATCGGTGCGATGCTGCTTCAGTTCGCCATCTCCATCTGGAAGCGCGACGAACTGAAGGTCGAAGGCGATCCGTGGGATGGCCGTACCCTGGAGTGGGCGACCAGCTCGCCGCCGCCGGAGTATAATTTCGCCTTCACGCCGGTCGTCTATGACGCCGACAGCTGGGCGGACATGAAGAAGAATGGCTATCAGCGTCCGCTGACCGGCTATCAGGCGATCCACATGCCCAGCAGCACCGGCGCCGGCGTCATCCTTGCCGCCCTGTCGACCCTCTGCGGCTTCGCGCTGATCTGGTACATCTGGTGGCTCGCGGGCCTCAGCTTCATCGGCATCGTCGCGGTCGCCATCGGCCACACCTTCAACTACAAGCGCGACTTCTACATCCCCGTCGAGGATGTGACGCGCACCGAGGAAGAGCGCACGCGCATCCTCGCCGCTGGAGTCTGACTGACATGAGCAGCGCAACTGCAACCACGGAACCTCGGGCATATCATTTGCCCGAGGAGCCGCACCTCCACGAAGGCCACAGCACCATGCTGGGCTTCTGGATGTACCTGATGAGCGACTGCCTCATCTTCGCCATCCTGTTCGCCACCTATGCCGTGCTCGGCGGCAGCTTCGCCGGCGGCCCCGGCCCCAAGGATCTGTTCGACCTGCCGCTCATCGCGCTCAACACCGCGATGCTGCTCTTCTCGTCGATCACCTACGGCTTCGCCATGCTGGCGATGGAAAAGAACCGGATCAGCGCCACCCAGGGCTGGCTGTTCGTCACCCTCCTGTTCGGCGGGGCGTTCCTGTTCATCGAACTCTACGAGTTCTCGCACCTCATCCATGAGGGCGCGGGTCCGTGGCGTTCGGCCTTCCTGTCGGCCTTCTTCACCCTGGTCGGCACTCACGGCCTGCACGTGACCTTCGGTTCGATCTGGCTGATCACGCTGATGGTGCAGGTGGCCAAAAAGGGCCTGATCCCGGCCAACAAGCGTCGCCTGATGTGCCTGTCGATGTTCTGGCACTTCCTCGACGTCATCTGGATCGGCGTCTTCACCTTTGTCTATCTGATGGGAGTCCTGCGGTGAGCGACGCTGTCCATAGCCACAACGCCCACGGACATGGGCACGATCATCACGATGACCATCATGAAGAAGGATCGCATGGCAGCTTCGGCAGCTACATGATCGGCTTTGGCCTGTCGGTGATCCTGACGGCCATTCCCTTCTGGCTGGTGATGTCGGGCGTGCTGGGCAATCCCCAGCTGACCGGCATCGTCATCATGGCCTTCGCCGCAGTGCAGGTGATCGTCCACATGATCTACTTCCTGCACATGAACACCCGCGTCGAAGGCGGCTGGTCGTTCATGGCGATGATGCTGACCATCGTCCTGGTCGTCATCGTGCTGTCGGGTTCGATGTGGGTCATGTTCCACCTCAACGCGAACATGATGCCGCACGCCGACATGTCGGCGATGCACAATATGAGCGAGATGCCGTGACATCCGCGAAGATCGGGGGGCGCCGCCGGCGCTCCCCGCGCTTTACGATCGGCCTGACGCTGATCGCCCTCATCCTGTTTTCCGGTCTTTGCGCGCTCGGCAGCTGGCAGGTCTATCGCCTCGCCTGGAAGCGCGACCTGATTGCACGGGTCGACGCCCGCATCCATGCCGCGCCCGTCCCCGCCCCCCGCAGCATTACCAGCGACGACGAATATCGCCGCGTCACCGCATCGGGCCATTTCCTGCATGACAAGGCGGTGCTGACCCAGGCCGTCACCGTGCGCGGTCCCGGTTTCTGGGTGATGACGCCGCTGGTGACCGACGCCGGTTTCACCCTGATGGTCAATCGCGGCTTCGTGCCGCAGGACAATCGCACCCGCTACAGCCGGCCCGAAGGCACGGTCCAGATCGTCGGCCTGCTGCGCCTGACCGAGCCCAAGGGTGGCTTCCTGCGCAGCAATGATCCCGCCGCGGGCCGCTGGTATTCGCGCGATGTCGCCGCGATCGCCGCCGCGCAGCATGTCGCCCCGCCGGTCGCGGACTATTTCGTCGATGCCGGCGCCAATTGCGCGCCCGACACCGCGCCGGTCGGCGGCCTGACCGTCGTCCGCTTCCCCAACAACCATCTCCAATATGCCATCACATGGTTCATACTGGCGGCGATGGTCGCAGGCGCCTACATCTTCCTCATGCGTCGGGATCCAGAAGACAGCGCGGAATGAGCGAGACCCAAGCCGTCAGGCGCCGCTGGCTGCCCAGCCAGTGGCCCGCCGATGCCGCCGGTCGCAAGAATATGGCGCTGCTGATCCAGTTGCGCTGGATCGCGATCGCCGGGCAGCTGGTGACGATCCTCATCGTCCAGTTCCTGATGGGGGTGCGCCTGCCCCTCGCCCCGATGCTGCTGGTCGCCGCCGTCGCCGTGCTGGTCAACGCCGCCAGCTTTGCGGCGCTGCGCCCCCGGACCGACATCACCCGCGCCGAACTGTCGGTGTCGCTATTGTTCGACGTGCTGCTGCTGACCGCCCAGCTCTATCTGTCGGGCGGCGCGACCAATCCCTTCGTCTCGCTCTATCTGCTCCAGGTCGCGCTTGGCGTGCTGCTGCTCGACCGGGCGAGCGCCTGGGGCATCACCGCCGTGTCGGCACTGTGCGCCGGCCTGCTCGCGCTCGACTATCGCCCGCTCGACCTGAGCGACCGGCTGGCGGGCCGGCTGTTTGACCTGCATATCATCGGCACCTGGATCTGCTTCACCATGATCGCGGTGCTGCTGGTGCTGTTCATCACCCGGATCAACCGCAACCTCCAGGCGCGCGAAGCCTATCTCGCCAGCATGCGCCAGCATGCGGCGGAAGAGGAACATATCGTCCGCATGGGCCTGCTCGCCTCGGGCGCGGCGCATGAACTGGGCACCCCCCTCGCCCAGCTCGCCGTGGTGCTGGGCGACTGGCGCCGCATGCCCGAAATCACCGAGCATCCCGCCCTGGTCGAGGAAGTGGGCGAGATGCAGAGCGCGGTCCTGCGCTGCAAGGCGATCGTCACCGGCATCCTCCTTTCCTCGGGCGAGGCGCGGGGCGAGGCACCGGCCGTCACCAATGTCCGCGACTTCATCGAGGGGATTGCGGCCGAATGGCGCCGTGCCAATCCGGGCATGCCGCTGCGCTGCGACTTCGGCCCGCATGACTATCCGCGCATCATCGCCGACCCGGTGATCCGCCAGGCGGTCGGCAATCTGCTCGACAATGCGCGCGAGGCCGGCGCCACCTATATCGATCTGCTGGTCGGACGCGACAGCGCCTCGCTCAACATCGCGGTGCGCGACAATGGCAGCGGCTTTTCGCAGGCGATGCTGGAGGATTTCGGCAAGCCCTATCGCTCCAGCAAGGGCAAGGAAGGCCATGGCCTCGGCCTCTTCCTTGTGGTCAATGTCGTGCGCAAGCTGGGCGGCAGCGTATCGGCCAGCAATGGCGCCGATGGCGGCGCGCTGATCCTGCTGCGCCTGCCGCTCGATACCGTCGCACTGGAAGAGGAAAGTGACAGCGAAGATGACGGCTGAACGGCTGCTGGTGATCGTCGAGGATGACGAGGCCTTTGCAAAGACCCTCAAACGTTCGTTCGAGCGGCGTGGCTATGAGGTGCTGACCGCCGCCAGCCATGGCGCGCTGGAGGAGGTGCTCAAGGGCAACCGCCCCGGCTATGCCGTGGTCGACCTGAAGCTCGGCCCGGAATCGGGCCTGGTCTGCGTCCAGACGCTGCACGCCCATGATCCCGACATGCTGATCGTGGTGCTGACCGGCTTTGCCAGTATTGCCACCGCAGTCGAGGCGATCAAGCTCGGCGCGACCAACTATCTGGCAAAGCCGTCCAACACCGACGATATCGAGGCCGCCTTCGCCCGCTCAGGCGGCGACCCCGCCGCACCGCTGGCGCCGCGCCCAACATCGATCAAGACGCTGGAATGGGAACATATCCATGAGGTGCTGAAGGATTGCGACTTCAACATCTCCGAAACCGCCCGGCGCCTGGGGATGCACCGCCGCACCCTCGCCCGCAAGCTGGCGAAACGCCAGGTCGGCTAATTTCGCGCGCGTGCCCCAAGCCCCGTTGACCGCGCCCCATGGCCATGCCATGGCCGGTCCAGACGCGGGTGTAGCTCAATGGTAGAGCAGCAGCTTCCCAAGCTGACGACGGGGGTTCGATTCCCCTCACCCGCTCCAAAATCCTGTTTGGCGCAGGCCGCAGTTGATTGACGAATCCCTTGATTTTCGCCATTTTCAGGATGGCCGCTAGTTGCCAGTGATTGACCTTGCCTGTCTGGAATCGCGCAGGATGGAGGCCTAGGCCGCGAACTGTGGCCAGCCAATGAGATCTTGCGTAAAGCGTCGGCATATTTTGCTCAGGCGGCGCTCGACCGCCCGTTCAAACGATAATCGCCCTTATCGACGAGCATCGCGATGCATATGTCCGCCATGATCTCGACCAACGCAACCGACACCGCCCCCCAGCCCCCCACCCCCACCACCAGGTACGAACCGAAGAAGATGGTGAAACCACGGTGGTGCGCGCCGGCCCGCCCACCCAGGAGAGGCGCGGTTGGAAGCACAACGGATACGATCTCACCGTAGCCACTCCTGATTTTAACGAGCCCGCCCGCTCTCTTTGTCGTCGCCTCGCCGCCCGACGATCCAGCATTCTCCCCGATCCCCCCGACATTTTCC
>NZ_NOIW01000106.1:0-17711 GCF_002708645.1 Sphingobium sp. IP1 | reverse complement strand
CAAGCGATCCCGCCAACCCAATGTGGTATTGGTATCGACATCGCCGAGACAGAATTTAGGCATCAACGAATCTTCAGCGTTCCTTGAAACTTGGGTCGCCGTCGACCCAACTTCCGCTGATATCGCCAGAGTGACGACCGCTTTTTAGGATTTGCGCTTGCTCTGCGGAGGTGATTGGTGCCGAGGCATGCCAGACGCCGCGGCCCGCGTCTGCGTCCCTCAAGTAGCGATTTCGCAGGCCATCATCGCCCAAAATTCTGTCACCCAATTCCCTGGTGAATGCCTCTTCCGGCTTAGCGGAGCGCGTCGCGGACCTTTCTGCTGCGGCAATTGACGAGCGAACATCATAATTGAGAATGTCGATGTTCGCGGTGGCACTCATCGCTCCGGATCCGGTATCGGAAGATTGGCCGGTAAGGTTGAAGCCAGCGCGGCCAGACGCCACACCACCTTGCGATTTTTGGCCTTTGCCTCCGCCGCTCACCGCGCTCGATTGTCCCCCAATTTCTCCACGAACGGTGATGTTGTTCGACGTCTCGTGGGTTGCGCTACGGCTCAGCGTTCTGGTCCATCCCGATTGTGAGATGAACGCCTGGACGTCGCGCTGTAGCGTATCCGCCACCTGAGGCTTCAAACGCCATTGGCCATGGCGATCCATCTCGAACCCGCCTTTCAGCCATCTTGCCATCATGTCGTGGCCTTCCTGGCCGCCGCCCAGGAAATGCTCGATCGTGTCGGGGCCAGCCTGCTTGCCAGCCTCGAACCGGGTGCTGGTGTCGCTGCGCGCGCTTTGCTGAAATCCCGCGCTGGACGAGACAAGCAGGTCGTTCCCTGCAAAGCTGAAACGGGCATGGCCGCCATTGGCGACCGCACCAAGCTGACTCTCGTTGATGAGGCCGGCCCGCCACATCTGGGCGGCCGTCTGCGGCGTCAGGTTGAGGCTGAGGTCGCCATTCTGATCCATGGCAAGCTGTCGTTTGGACATGGCGATCCCGCTCGCGCGCAGCAGACCCTGCATGCGGGTCAGGCGTTCAGCATCCACGATCCGGGTGAGGCGGTCATTCCGCGCCCTGTCGGCAATGCCCACCGCTCCGCCTTCGGCTCTATCAACCTGATTGCCGGCGGTTTGGCTCAGTGTCTTGATGAATGCGTCGAGATTGGCGGCTCCGCGGACGGAGGTGCCTGCCGCCTGCGCGCCTTCGGCAAAGCCGAAATTATCGGACTGGCGCCGCTGCTCGCCGATGCGCGCCGCGGCCCTTGTGCCGTCATGGCCGACCTCCCTCTGGGCGTCGAGCTTGCCTGCGCGTTCGGCGAAGTCGAAGCCCGCCGCTTCCCTCGTCCGGCCATAGACGCTCGTGCCTTCCCGCGCGGCTTCGGCTGTCGTGCCGTCGGCGATTCCCAGCTGCGTTGCCACCGAGAAGGTCGCGAGAGCCTTTTCGACCTGGGCTTCGTTTCGGCCGGTCGCGCGGGAAAGCTGGGTTATCGCGGAGGAGCGCGCTTCACCGGAAAGCGCATTGATGAACGAGATACGGCGGCTGGTTTCCTGTACAGAGAGGCCCAGCATCGCAGAGGCATTGCGCTGCCCTTGGTTGCCGCCGGTGCGGTGAGCCTGTTCCGTTGCGACATTGCCCCGCTCGATCGGGGCGACATTCTGGCCGGCGAAGTCGCGCCGTCCTTCCATGGCGCCGACCTGGACCTGCGCGCCGGTGAGGTCGTTGCGCAGCATCTGCTCCTGATCCCAAGCATTGGCGATCAGTTTGCCGAATGTCGGATCGCTCGACGCCTCGGCGATGATGCTCGTCGCCTTGAGCTCAGCGTCCTGCGCGCTGTAGCCGCCGCGCTCATAATGACGGGAGGCCGCCTGGTGCATCATCGCATAAGCGCGATTGTCCCCGAATGCCTTCCACTGAACCATGGTCTGGGCGAAAGCGGCAAAGGCGCGCTCGCCAGACTGCCCTTCGCCAAAGTAGCGCGTGCCCAGGGATCGCAGCGCATCCTTCTCGGCAAACTGATGGATCGCGGACGTCGTTGCATTGGCGCGCACGGCTTTTGCGGCCTCCGGGCTGGTAAGATCGCCTTTGGCGAGCGCTGGGGCAAAGCCGCCCAACTGGCGCTGCGCTTCGAGGCCGCCGAGGCTGAGCGCACTCTGGCCGGGCGTCGTCGGGCTGCCTTCGCCGATGATCGTTCCCGCCTCACCGAATGAGCGCGACGCCGCGAACGAGGTCCGCTCGCCAAAGTCGCCGAAGCTGGACGTCGCCGCCTTGCGATGCGCCGTGCCCATCGCAGCGCCCTGGGCTTCCAGCGCGGAAGCATAGCCCTCGCTGGTCGCCATGGGTGCCGACGCGCCAGCGGCTTGGGTATGGATACCCTGCGAGGCGCCGGTCAGCGAACTGAACATATTGCCCGAGAAGCGGAACACGGTGAACACGAAGGCACCGGCAAGTCCCGCCGCCGCCGTTCGAAAGGTGCCGAAGATGGCGAGCGCCTTCATGGCGGACGAGGGTGCCAGCATCCAGGCATTGGCCGCGACATGGTTGGCCCGCATTTCAGCGAGGACGTCCATCGCCCGGCCCAGGGTCAGCTGGTAGATGCCGGCATCTATGACGCCCCAGAGGGCCACGAACACGAAGAGGCCGAGCGCATAGCTCAGGACGCGCAGGTTGATCGGGGTCAGCACGAACAGCAGCGCGACCGGCACCATGAACAGCATGATCCCGAATATGGTCGCCCGGATCGTGGGCATCCATTCATTGGCGGCTGACATGGTCGCAAGTCCGTTGGAGATGACCGCCCGATTCGCCATGACCCGGGCAGCGGTTGCCGGCGAGTCCTCGAACAGAACGTCGCCGACGGTCGTGCCGAGCATCACGTCCGTCATAAAAGCCTGAAGCGAAAGGGGTGTTCCCATCATCATCTCGCCCATCTCGCCCAGCTGGCTCTTGCAGCGCGCGAGTTGGGTTGCATTGTCGACATCGAACCCGGTGCGGATGCAGCTTTGCCGGACATAGTCATCGAAGAGGGCGGGTTCGGCGAGGCGGGCCGAAATATGCTCCCAGGCGTCGGCGCAGCTCATGGTCTCACCCGCCTTATTGGCCGCCGTATAGACCGTCGAGAAGGTCGCAGGCCCGGCCATCGCCGCGAAGGCGGCCGGAAGATCGGTCGCGGTGCGGAACAGCATGTCGTCATCGACCCCATAGGCGGGCGACACGCGCGCGACCGGATAGCATTGGCGCACGTAATCCTTGAGGGTCGCATCGAGGAAGGTGTCGGTCATCGGGCCGCGGGGCGAGGCGGCATTGAAGAAGAGGTTGAAGGCATGGCCGCCCGCTCCGAATTCCAGCTTTGCGGCGGGATCGAGCGTGTTATCATCGATCGTCTCGGCCAGCGATCGCTCGATGAGGTTGGTAGTCCCGGCAACGAGGACCAACAGATTGGGGACGTCGCCCACCGCCTGATAGGCGTTGCGCACGCGGTCATAGACATGGACCGTGCCGGTGGTCGCCACGAACCCGACGAAGAGACCGACGCCCATCAGGATCTGGAAGCCGAAGGCGACAAGCCCCATGCCCTGTCCCCTGATGCTGGCGAGCACGGCGCCGAGCGCAATGCCCGCGATCGCCATGATCAGCACCAGCGTCTCATAGCGGGGATCAGCGAAGATCATCGAGACGAGCCGGAAGGCGTCGACCGTTTCTTCAAAGCCGTCATAGCTATGATAGCTGGCCTCCAGCGCCAGCGCGGGCGAGGGTAGGGCGGCAAGGGCCGCCGCCAGCGTACTGGTCAGGCGGGACACAAGGGCGGGGCGCGACGGGTTGTGCATGGGTCAGCCTTTCCCTTCAGCGATTGCGACTGGCGGCGACGCCGGCGGCGTTGCGGGCATCCTGATCGCGCTGGCGCAGGAGTCCCGCATAGTTGGCGGAGGGGTTCGCCTGGTTGAGGGCCGCCAGATAGGCCTGCCGCATCGGCGCGCGCTGGCGCAGCCCCTCTTCGCGCAGACCCCGAAGCTGCTCGATGCCTTTGGTGAGAATGCGGGTCTGGCAGACATTCGAGTTGCTGCTGTCGGCCGCGCCCGCCGTAGTGGCGCCGCGCTCCGCATTGGTCAGCGCAAAATCGATCGTCCGGGTGAGATCGTTCAGCATTTGATAGGCGAGGGTGAGGGCGACCAGTTCGTCCGTGTCGGAAATGACCGAGTCGACGACGCCCTGCCGCACGCCCCATTCGAGCATGCGGTAAACGGGCAGGGTCCGGACGTTGGCGACGAACTGTCGCTCTTCCGTTGTGAGCGCCGCCTTGGTCCGGATCTTGGCCGCAATCGCCTCCAGCCGTTCGCGCGACAGGGCGAGCGCCCCCTTGCCCGCGTCCTGCGAGCAGTCGGACGAGGTCGCCGGGATATTGAGCGCGCGGGTCTGGACCTTGCCGGTCAGGAAATCGTCCGGCGCGTCGGTGTCCTGCGCCGGGCAGGCGGGGATCGCCGAGAAGAGCGGGACTTTGTCATTATCGTCCCAGCGCATGTAGACGTCGCCCACGCGTGCGCGCATGACGCCCGCCCAGCCGCTTGCGCCCACGCGCGCGGCAGCATGGGATAGTAGCGAGCCGGTCCGGAAGATGTCGGTGACCTCCGCTGGGCAATTGGAGAGCGCGTCCTTCAGATCTTCGGTCGGATTGTTGGAGTTGGCCTCGATCTTTTCCCGGCTCTGCTGATAGCTTTTGGAAAAACCCTGTTTTACCGAGCGATAGCCGGTCATCTCCTCGATGATGGCCGACATATTGTCGTCACCCTTGGCGATCTGGACCATGCGGTTCGACAGCCGGCAGTCATTCACCTGGATGGAGTTGAGATAGTTGGTCGCCGCCTCCATCTTGCTGATGATGTTACCCATCTTCTCGTCAAGCGTTTCGAGCAGATATTGGAATGCGACCGCGGGCGCTGCCTGAAGGATGCTTTCGAGCTTCTCGACCAGATAGTCTGGATCGAGGAACGACATGCCGCCTAAGAACATGTCGATGCCGCCGCAGCCCGCTTTCACCTTTGGCAAGGTGAGGCTCATCAGATAGTCGTTATGGACGTCGACCCGGCCCGACATGCCGCCGGCCGTCACATAGCCACGCGTCTGATCTTCGAAACTGCCGGGGCTGGTATAGGTCACATTGTCGAACCAGCTCTCCGCCCAACCCTGGGCACGAGCCGCAGGGGCGGTGAGGCTGACGGCAACGGCGGCAAAGCTGGTCAGCGTGCGCTTGGAGGCATGAACCATGGCGGGTGTCCTTGTTGCAAGAGAAGAGGGCTGAGACCCGCCATGGTCAGCTCCCTTTGCGCTGGGGTGCGGTCGCGGCTGCGCCGCTGGGCGCGACGATGCCGGTATATTTCGACATGGCGCGAAGACCGATTTCAGGTCGGACGCCCGTCAACAATTTGGTGGAGAGGTAGATGTTTCGCCGGAGATTGGCGTCATGGTCGGTGCCGATCGCAGCTGGAACAAGGCGATCCTTGTCCGCCGCCGGCCGCACCCAGAGCACCGGATGGCCGACCCATGGAAGGCCAAGCCGGCCAGAGCGCAGGAGCGCTTCGCTGGAGGAAATGGTGCGGACCTGCCAGCCATAGGTGCGAGCGAAGCGGAGGAGACGCGCCCAAAGGTCACCGCAGGGAACACAGTCGGGCGCTGAACTCATCTCGACGATGAACATCCTTGCCTCCGATCTCAGCGTCTCATCGAGGTCCGGCGGAAAATCGCGGGTTTGCCGCACGCGCGAGAGCCAGGCATTGAGATCACGGCTGTTGGATACCGGGTGGATCGCAGCCTGCCGGGCCTGATCGCGGGTCACAGGAGCAGCGACAAGAGGAACTGCGCAGAAAAAGGCAAGTATCGCAGCCATCAGATCGAACGTCAGGAGGCGAGGCACCGCAGGATGCTGGGCAACCGCCGCAGTACGCTGAGCGCGAGGAGGATGATGCGCACGCATCAGCGGTCGGCTCTGCCCGGCAACGCCTCGGTCACATCGTTGCCTGCGGCGACCGGGCCATTGGCGAGCGCGTCGAAGAAGCCGCCTTCCTGGCCCGCGCCGGTCATGAACTGTTCGGGGCGGATGTCGCCATTCAAGAGCCGCACCGCCTGATAGGCCATGGCCGAGAGAGAGGGATAGGCCTCAACCCCGCTCGCGATCGTCATCCGCTGCTGGCTGTCGCGCTTGATGACCATGGTCGTGGGCGTCACCTCGACGCCGAATCGTTGACCCAGCTCGGGATGTGCATCCAGATCTTGACGGATCACCTGCCAGCCATATTCCTCCTGGAACCGCTGGGCGATGGGCCATTGCACCCGGCAGTAGCCGCAGCTGGTCCGACTGAACATGACGAGGGCGTAGGTGCGGGCATTGGCGCGCAGATAGGCGCGGCGGGCGGCTTCCTTCTCGGCACCTAGCGCCGCGCGCGCATCGCCGACCATGGGATTTGCGGATCTGGAGTTGAGCTCGGGGTGAGTAAGCATCGCGATTTGCGTGACGCCGGCGAAGGCGCGGGCCTTGCGCCGCGCAAAATCCTGTAGCCGCCAGAAGTCGGAGACCGCCTCGACCGTCAGCACCGTCGCGGCATAATCGCGCTGTGCCTCGATCAGTTTGCGGATGCGGGGCGGCGACCATTTGGCAAGCTGTGCCATCGGCGGAATGGTCGGCTTTTCGATCGGCTCCTCCTGCTCGGCCTCTGCCGGCGCAGACGGCGCTTCATACCACCAATAGCCCTGGCGCATGTTGGTCGGCGCAGAAGCGGAGGTTTCGCACATGCCGGTTGTCGGGCCGACCAAAGCTACGGCGAAGATGAGTGATGGGAGGGCGCGCCGGGTCATAGCACGCGCTCCATGCGCGTGAGTGCAGAGATGGGTACCAGACCGAAATAGCGGCTGTCGAACCCGTCCTTGTAGGAGGAGCCGATATAGGCTTGGCCTTCGGGCACGGAGCCGATCTTCCAGCGAAAATAATCGAGCCGCTGCCCTGAGTGCCCATAAGGCTTGCTGACGCCGATCAGGCTACCGTTGCAGAAGAAGGCGGCTTCGAGACGCTTGGGGAAACGATCGCTATGCATGGTGTAGGAGGCGAGAGTGTCGCCGGGCAGGCAGAGCGCATATTTGGTGACGTTGACCGGTAGCGGGCCGGCGAGCGGATGGCGCAGTTCAAACATCACGAGGTCATTTCGCTCGACTGTGCCCCCGACCTTTCGGACCGCCCAGGCGTCGATTGAAGGACTGCGCACCCAGATGAGCTGAGGAAGCGCCCACCAGACGAACAAGGCAATGGCTCCGACGATCAGGATCGCCCTGGCGAGTCGGCTCTGGACGAATGGCTGACCGGGGTCGGTCGATTGAAGGGCGGCGGCGGCATGGGCCGGTAGATCGCGGACCCTGGGCCAGACGAACTTACCGGCGTTCCAGGCGAGTCTCAGCATCGCGGATCTCCTCTTTTCCGCCCAGACGGGCATAGGTTTCGAGCATCCCGGAGAGCGCCGCGTCGCCATAGACGAGGTGGCTGGCCTTGGCTGACGCGGGCCCTTCCTCCTCCCGCTCGCAATAGGGCTTGGTCGGATCACCCGGCAGCATCCCGAGCGCAGGCACACGGGCCACGCCATGCTGGCGGAACAGGATCGGATCGACGATGAGCTGGACATCGCGCATCGCGCAGGCCGGCCCCTCGCAGCCCGGATCGAGCCGCAGAATCTGTGCCGAGAGCTTCGCCATAGGGCCGACTTTGCTGAGGCCACCGGGCATACCGCGGAATGCCAGCACGCCCCCCGCCCGTTCAAGCTGGCCGGCATAGGTTCGCAAGGTGGTGATTGGCATTGACGATGAGACGAAGAGAACCGGCACCCAGGACGTAGCAGGCGTCGGGGCAACCGCTTGCGCCGCAGCCATTGTCGATGGCGCTTCAAGGCCGAGCGCCTCAGCCAGCCGCTTGCTCATCGCCTCACGGTCTCGCGCAAGCTGGGTTTCGCCCGCCTTTCGCGCCGCGCGCGCCCGTTCCTCAAGGCGCGGATCGGATTTGCGCGAGCGAAGCGCGTCGAACGCGCGTTTGCGCAATGCCGGGGATGGCGCGGGGATGTTGGGGGAGGGGATCGGCTTGTCTGCCTTGGCGTCCCTTTGCGCCCGTGCTTGGGCGTCCGCCAAGGCTTCCATGGCCTTTTGCCCCTCGGCGGTCGAAGCCACGTTCGCTTTGGGCTGGGCTATTTCTGTTTCGGCCTGCGACGCTGCGACCGCGCATCCCGCAGCAACGGCGAGGGATGTGATCAGCCTAGCGCTGAACGGCACTGAGATACGCATCGACGCTCTCCTCCATGTCGGATTGGATGAGATCGGCCGATCGGGACTCGATCTCGGTGTAATATTCGCTGAGGTCCATCTTGCTGAAATCGAGGGCCTGAAACTCCTGCGCGGTGAAGCCGCGGCAGTTGGGCGACTTGACGTCCCCCCAGCCACTGGCGAACGCCTTCAATTGCGGCCGTCCCTGCTCCTGGATGATGCGACCGAGCTTGCTGTTGAAGCAGCACTGGCTCTTCGCCTTCTGGACGCAGATGCCCAGGATCTTGGACGAGCAATAGGTGCCGACCTCATGGCACATGCCCGAACCCCTGAGCATCCCGGCCTCCATATCCTGCTGGTCACAGCCCTGAAGCAGCACCTCCATCATGAAATTGATGGCGAGGCTGATGGCGATGGAGGTGGGATCGATGCCGACGATGAGCGCATTGGCGCCCGCGCTCGCGGCCTGGGAGGCAGTCGCGCCCGCCTTGAAGGCGGTGTACGCGGCCTTCATGCCGGTGAACACGCCCTTGGCGATGGCGATCTTGGTGCCGATCGAACTGATCGACGACCCCATGCCGTCCTTCACGATCTTGTCTTTGTCCTTGCAGCAATTCTGGAATGTGACGCTTAAGCCTGGCGGACGGCAGCGCAGCCTGCGGCCACCGAAGATCTCGATCGTGCCAAGGCAATTGCCATCCGCATCGACCTCGCCATCCGCGGCGGTGCCGGGATCGTCGACCACGACTTCCTCTTCAATCGGGTTGGCGCCGGTATCGATGCAACTATGGGGCGAGCAACTCGGCGCCGAAACCCCGTCGGCCGACAGGCAGGCATATTGGCTCCCCAGCGGACAGGCATAGCCGCCGACGGCGTCGATCGTGCAGGCGGTCTGCTCGATCGGGCAGAGATGATCGCCGATGGCCGTTACCGTGCAGGCCGCGATCTCGCCGTCATCGGCCGCATCGCCATTGCCGTTGAGATCGGCGGCGCAAAGCCATTGCTGCGCATGGGCGAGCTGGGGCTGGCCGCAGGTCGCCAGCAACAGCGTCGCCCAGGCGATGAGAGATTTGGACGCCCTCATTGCGCGCCTGCCGTGCAAACCAAGTCCGCGCCTGCGAGCCGCACCGTTTGCATCATGGTCACAGCTTCGGGAAAATCATCAAGGCAGCCGCAGGCCGAGACGATCTCCTCGCCATCGCCTGCCGGGCAGACATTGTCGGCCGAGCAGACATGATAATAGCTGTCCCAGCCCTGGTCTGAGGTCTGAAGCTGGCTCACCACGCCATCGACCGCGGCATCGCTGTTGGTCCGGGCTTTGCGCGTCTTGCAGATCGGTTCGCACGCAGCGACGGCGTCCTCCGCCGGCATGGAGAAGGCGCGCGAGGTCTCCTGGACGCTCCCGTCGCTCTTCTGAATCCGGTCGTTGAGTACCGTCTCGGTCGAGCGGTCGATGATATAGGCGGCGCGGGAGAGGTCGGGCGAAGCCTGACTTCCTGTGTCTATGATGCAGGCGTAGCGCCGCTCCTTCAGGAAGAAATCGCGTTTCAATTGGACAGCGCAGGTGCCTGTACCCATCGTCCGCGTCTGGGGCAGTGGCGAGAGGCCAGTGCCGACCCCGTTGCTGAACGTCACGACGTCATCGACGGTCTCGCTTTTGAGGCGGCATTGCGGGTCCGCTCCATAGCCTGAACATAGATCGACCACTCGCTCGGACGTCTCGCAGCCTGTGTCGACCTGAACTTCGAGGGTGACATAGCCCCAATTTCCACCGCCGCCGCCTCGCACGCGCGCGCCGACGACCGTCGTGCCGCTGGTCAGCTGGGATGTGATGTCGATGGCAGTCCTGTTGTACCAGGGATCATCGCTGATGCGACAATCGCCCGAGGGTAATGCTTCGCTCAGCCATGGGCGCTTTCCCGCATAGCCGACGATCTGTCCATTGACCCTCGCCTGGACCCAGTCGTCGGCGCCCATTTCCACGATGCGAGCGGATTTTATCCGGGCCGGCGCCAAGGACTCGAATGTCGCGCTATAGATGGGCGGTACGCTGCCGCAGCTGCCCGAGCCGCGGATCTCATAGCGCCGGCAGTCGGTGCCGCAGCTCGTGACCTTGGTGACCGACCCGCGCACGTACACGATGTCGTCGAAACTCCATTCCTTTACGGCAACCTCACGCTCGATCGAACAACTGCGGACCTGCTCCGTTTTGCCGCTGCCTGCGGCCGATCCGGCCAGCGCCTGAAAGACGCTGTTCCCTTCCGAGACGGAATAGGCTTCTCCCTGAATGTCCGTCGGGTTGCTGCGATAGCGCGTCGCTGACACTTCGGGCTGCGCCGTGCAGGATGTGGTCTGCGCCCCGATATAGCGGATCATGGTTCCCTCAACCTGCGCCTGCGCGACACCGATGCGCGGGTCGGCGGTCGTGAGGGCGCCCACCACGCCGCCGCCCAGATCCTTCAGAACCTCCGAGATATTGCCCCAAGCAAGGTTCGTCCCGCAGCTATTGTTGACGCAGTAGCAGCCAGAGAGGCTCGTCATAGGGGTTTGCGCGAGGTTGATGTTGCGTGCGCTATCGACCGCCCAGCCATAATAGCGGCAGCCCTCCCAGGTGCCGGGATTGCAGGCGATGACGCCATTGGCGCAGATGCCCGAGACCGGAACCGGAAGCAGGGTTTGGCTGTCGAAGCTGCCGTCGAAATCGCGATCATGCGAAATGCGGACCTGGGTGAGGTCGCCGCTACTTCCGGGCTGCACCAGCAGTTCCAGCAGCGTCGATGTCTTCTGGCAACTAAGGTTCGCCGTAAAGCCGGTCTTGCCATCGACCGTGGTGATGGTCTGGCCGCTAAGGCCCGGCGTCACATAATTGGATTGCAGGGCATCGCTGGAGCCGGTCCGCGCGCGCGAGGCGGTAGCCGCGCTCCTGGCGCGGTCCTTGACGCTGGGCTCGGCTTCCTGCGCGACGGCAGCGGCCGACAGCAGAAGAGTGGAATTCAAGGCTGCAAAGAGCAGATGGCGTCGGACGGTCATGGCCGATCTTCCTCGACAGAGCGGCTGCCGGTCCGCAGCCGAAAGATCTCTCTGGTCGACAGGCGGAATGCGGCCTGGCCTTCAAAGATGGTCAGCGCGGCGTCAAGCGGCGGGCGAGGAGAGGGGGCGCCCTGGCTCATGGGGGTTTCGGCCGCGCTGACCGGGTTTGGAGCGGCGCCAGCTAAGGAGGGCGACGCCGCTCCGGCATCGCACGCGTCCAGCCGGCCCCGGGGGCTGTGGCGGGCAGACGAAGAGGCCATTGGGCCGCGCGCGGTGCATGGGGTGGGCGACCTGCTCATGGCGTCGAAATCCCGGCGCAGCAGATTACCTTTTCAAACAGCATGAATTGGGCATTGTCCTTGGCGGGCGCGTGCTTGGCTGACGACCAGAGCGCGCCGGGGCGGCCGATGTTGACGCACTTGCCGCCCTTGACGGGCTCCATGATCTGGAGCTTGTAACGGCTCTTGGTCCAGATCGGCTGCGCCTTGAAGGAGCAGCCATCGGCAGATGAGATGGTGAGCGCGCCAAGCCGCCCCATCATGAATGAGCCGCGTGCGGCAAGCCCCGCCCAGGCTTCGACGCTGTCGCCGAAGTGGATGTCGCCCGCGACCGGATAGGTCGAACCCCAGGACCCCATGCACCAGAAGAGCGGATCGATGACCTTGCCAGCCGCAGCCGCGGCGCTGTCCGCCATGCAGGCAAGACCCGCCGCGGGATTGCCGAAAAGAATGCCCTCGGGCTGGATGATCGCGCCCAGCGTGCCCGACTGCCAGGTTGGCAGCACTTCGGTGATGAGCGCCACGTCGAACCCGTCATCCTCGATGCAGGGGAGGTCCGTGAACATGTCGAGCATCTTCCAGACCGGCGCGATGTAATAATGCATTTGCGCGAACATCTTCTGGCTGTTGGTGCCGTCAGCGATTCCACTCTGGCTGCCCTGAAGTTTGCCGCCCGTCGGCATGAGATCAGCGCCCAATGCCATCATGCAGCCCGGTTCCGTCACGACATCGACCATGCGATTGGGCGACCAGAAGCTGACCTTGACCCCGAACCAGAAGCTGACGCCCTTACGGCAGGCGCAAAGCGGTTTGCTTGCCGATTGGGCGTCCAGTTCCTTGTCGAGTTTGTCGAAGCTGCCGACCTTCACCCCGCCGATGGTGATCGGGAAGATGCAGGTCCAGCGGACCTTGGTGATGGGGTTGAAGATCGTTCCCGCCTCGCATTTTGAGGCGTGCGCGGGTGACGAGGGGGCGATCAGTGACAAAAGGATGGCGGCAGCAATAGCGCGCGCGTGTCGGAAAAGGCGGGTCATCGCGCCACCTGCTGGGGCTGGCGTGACGGCGGCACCTCGGTCAGCAGCAGGCGCTGCCCGGCCTGGGCGACGACGACCGGCGCGACGGTAAGGCCGAGCCGGTCCTTCACCCGTTCTTCGAGAATGAAGAGCGGTCGGCCGACCCTCTCCCCCAGCGCCAGCGCGTCGCCGGCCGTCAGCAGGATGAAGTCGGTCGGTCGCGCGGTCCGGATTGCCCAGCCAAGGTCGCGCGGATGGACGACCACCAGGCGCTGAGGCAGCGACACATAGGTCAGCGGGTTGAAGGTGTAGCCCTTGGGATAGAGCATCGTGCCATCGGGCAGCTTGACGTCGAAATCGAGGGTGTAGAAGGGGACGACGCTGCGGGTACGCGCCTGCGTCGTTATCCCAAGCGAAGCCGCCTGCATTGCCGACCAGTTGGCGCGCGGTCCGAAATTCCTGGCCATATCGACCGGCTGCCTTGCGGCCCGCGCCTCGATCTCCGCCATGGCGTCGGGTTCGGCGATCGGCCAGGTGCGGCCGATCGTCGCGGTGCCGGCCTGAGCAGGGCAAAGCTGCACGGCTGAAGCGGCTGAGAGGTGAAGCGCCAATATTCTGGACCAGTGGGAGCCTTCAGCCATGAGACCGCCTCCAGAAAGGAGGGAGGTCCGGTCGCTCGGCTTTGATCGCGAAAAGGAAAGCGCCGATCGCGGTCACCATCATGATGCCGACGGCGGCGCGCAGCATCGCAGCCGACGGATCGGGCGCGGTCAGGAGCAGCAGGCAGGCAAGCGTCGACTGGAGCAGGCCGCCGATCATGAGGCGTGCGGGTCCCGTGGACGGGGTAGCGGAGAAGATGCCGCTCATGGCCGCCACCGGCGGTAGCGCTCGACGATGGCCGTCCAGCCGTGCGTGGCGCCCATCGAGAGGCCAAGCAGGATCATGCCGCTGCCAAAGCAGGCGGCCGCGACCATGACTGCAGCGCGGAAAATCGCGAACGGCGTTTTCCCGAGCAATATGCCGGCTGCGACAATCAGGGTTGCCATCATGATCGTCTCGATCGTGACCAGCCGAAAGCGCCAGAGCCAGGCGTCTTGTTTCAGGCGCTGCGCAACCCGGGTTTCGATCTCCCGCTCGATCGCCTCGCGCTGTTCGAGCGGCAGCGCCAACTGGTTGCCGTTGATGGGGCTCCGCTTCATTGTGCGGCCTCCCTGGGATTGAAGCGCGGACCCAGAACATGATCCGGGTCGATGCCGGCGAGTTCGCAGACCGCTTCCAGCGGTGACGCGCCGCGGGCCAGGAGACGCTCGAAGGCTGCCACCTCCTGCGGCGCGCTGGTATTGATCCAGTAGGAGAAGGGATCGACCACGAGCCGGGCAATGCCGAGACCCAGCGGCGAGTCGATGAAGACCTCGCTATAATTGGGCTTGTTGTTGCGGACCGATTTCAGGAGGTCGAGGACGAAACCAGAATAGTCGAGGATCTTGTTCTCGACCGCCTTGTCATAGGTCGATCCCTGAAGGAGGAAACGGGTCGCGGCGTTTTCGAGGATCACCTGTCCGGTGCCGCCGAACAGCAGCAGGTCATTCATCGACTGGAGGACGATGCCGAAGCTGCCCTGATATTTGCGCGCGCGCCTGTAGCCCTGACCGAAGGCCTCGGCGAGCCGGGACAGGTCCTGGCCATCGCTCTTGCTCATGAACTGGGCGGCTTCATCGCACAGGACAAAGCGGGGGCGGTCACGGCCCGAGAGATAAAGCTCCTGCGTAACCGCGTTCACCACCACCATCACGATGACGTTGAACAGGTCCGGCATGTTTTTCAGCCGTTCGAGTTCCAGCACCACGAACTCGTCGCTCGATATGTCGAGCGTCGATGGGCCGTTGAAATAATGGCCATAGGCGCCGTCGCTCGCGAAATCCCGGAGGTTGAAGGCAAGCTCGCGGGCCACGGGAACAAGATGATCGACCCGGTCGAGATCGGTGGCGACATGGGCGGGATAGGCGCCCAGCCATTCGCGCACCGCGTCGATGCCGGTGGTGGCCCGGCCCGTGTCGATCGTCCACTGGACGGCGGACTTGATCAGATTCCATTGCGAGGTGGAGACGCCCTTGCGCGTCGCGGCATTGGCCATTTCCGCGACGATCGCGACCGCCATGGCGATCGCCGACTGCCGGTCGTCGCCATCGATCGCGAGACCCATATCGAACGGGTTGAGGACCAGATGTTCCTCGCCAATGTCGATATAACGCCCGGAGCAAAGGGTGCAGAGCTTGCGATAGCTCCCGCCGATATCGATGATGCGGATGAGGGCCTGTGAGGCGTAATATTGCTGGCAGAGATTATTGAGGAGGAAGCTCTTGCCCGCGCCGCTCTCGGCCGAGACGATGAAATTATAATTGTTGATGCGGCTATCGAAGAGATCGAGCGTGACGAGCTGACCCTTGCGCCCCGTATAGAGCAGGGCCGGGCGACCGCCGCCGCGAAAGTCGGTCTGGACGGGCGCCATCAGCACCGCGGCCTTGACCGGCATGCGCAGGTCGCGTTCGAGCAGCTTCATGGTGCGGCCTTCGGGATACAGGCCGAAGGGCAGGCTCATCGCCAGCAGGACCGGATTGAGATAGCTTTCCTCCTGCATCATGAAGGGGAGGGGTTCGCTCTCCCACAGGCGCTTCGCGCGCGCGGCCATCTCGCGGGCCTGGGCGCGGGTCTCGCCGAACAGCCAGACGGTCGGGATGACCGAGACGAACTTGCTGTTGCCCGCTTCATCGAGCACCCAGCCAATCTCCTCGATCTGCTTGCCGACCTCGACCGCGAAGGAGCCGGCCGCCTTTTGCGCGGAAAGGATCTGGGCGCGCTTGTGGATCTCGAAGGCGCTGTGATCGAAGAGGATATTGAGCGTGTAGAGGAAGGGGCCGCCAATCTGGTCGCTATCCTCCGAAGAGCCGCGCATCCCTCCGGTCAAGCGATTGGCTCGCTCGGCGGTCACCCGACGCGCGGGTGATTTGGGCGTCAGGCAGCGCGCCACCTGATTGCCGAGAAAGACTTCGGGTCCCTCGAACAGCAGGTCCGGGCCGGCATCGATGATCTGCTTGCGGACCGGCCGCGCTGCGATCCCATCCTCGCCCCGCGAGTAGAGACCGGGTGCTGGTACATGGACGCCGTTGAAGACCCGGCGGTAGAAAGCGACCAGCCGCTCTGGCGCCATGCGCTCAATGCCGAGCTTGGCAAGCTGCTCTTCGATCTGGCGCCGCATGTCATGGCCCATGGGCGTGCGGGTCTTGACCGACAGGAAGCTGCGGAAATTGCGGATCGGAATGCCGTGGAGGGCATCGAGGCCGTGGCGTCCCTTTTGTAGATAGTCATAGGTCTGCTGGGCTGAGGCCTGAATCAGCGGATCGTCGCGCGTCTTCATGTCGAGGAAGGCGTCGAGCGCATCGTCGATCAGCGGATCGGCAAAGGCGTGAAGCTGGACGACTGTGCCAGGCGGAAAATGGATGTTGAGCAGGCCCTGAAGTGCGCCATGGACATGGGCGAACATATAGGCAGCGGGAATCAGCTCCCAGGCATAGCCCCAGCCATCGTCGATGCAGAGAAAGGCTTCCTCTCCCTCGTCCCAGGCGACCATGGGGAGATAGTCGGAATAGGCGTCGCGCGCGACGCTCTGGCGCAACCGGGCAAAGGTCATGCCGCCGCCCGTGCGGGAACCGGGCGCTCTCATGGGCGGGCACTTTCGGGCGCATCGGTCTCGTCTGACGGACGCTCGCGCACTTGGCCGAGGATTGGGGCCTTGGCCGTCGGGGAGACCGGGTCGACCAGATAATCACCGATCACCCATTGGGGTTTATCGATCAGCGAATAGACGTAGCGCGGCATATAGAGGCGGTCCGGGCGCGCCCGGTCGGCATAGGGGGGGATGAGCGTGCGGACCGCGCGCGATGGCCGAAGCATCGGCGTCACCGGCGCGTCGATCAGCCCCTGCAACTCGCGGTAGACGCTGTCCCGATAGCCTTGATAGGCGGTCGGAGGTACGGTCGTCTTTCCCTTGCCTGCTCGCGCTGGTGGGCTGAGCGCCGATGGCGGTGCCGTCTCGCCCTGCGCTTTCAGCAACGCCTTGTCGTTGGTGACTTTTGGATTCGAGCGCGAGGGACGGTCGGCCACCGCATCGGCATAGGCCTTGTCGGGATGGATGCACTGGCCATGGTCGCTATTCTTGCAGGAGAATTTCTCCGAATAGGGTGACATGAGCGAACCGATGCTCGCGCAGCCGGAGAGGGCCGCAAGGGCGGGGATCATCCATGCTGCACTGATTATGGATTTGCGTTGGCTTGGAGACGGCATGGGCTTTGGCTCCTCTATGGGTGACGCGCCGGGCATCAGAATTTCGATCCCGCGCTCGGCTTGATTTCGAGGGAGACGCCTTCCTGGATCACGACCACGACGTCCTTTGCGGCGCCGACCTCGACGATGGGTCCGGCCTGGCGCGCGAGATCGAGATAGAAATCGGTCAATTTCTCAGACGATTTGCCAAGGCCGCCGGCGATCCCGGACTTAGCGGCCTCGCCAGCGTCGAGCGTGCGGACATTACCGAGCGCCGAGGTCGAAACATCGCCGAAGCTGGACTCCACCGATTGGGAGAAGCCGCTGACCGTGCCGGCGATGAAGGAGCGCGCGAGCGCCGCGCCGGCCCGAGTGACGACCTTGCCTGAAAGTCCCTTCTTCCCGTCGGTGTCGACGAAGAAGCCCTTGATGGGCTGGTCGACCACTGACCGTTCGTCAAAGTCGACGCAGGAGAGCGAGACAAGCTGCACCTCGACCCGTTCCTTGGCGAGGCTGCCGGTGGCGTTCCCGACGACAAAGCAGCCGGCAAGGTTCGCCTTGACGTCATTGGGGAGAACTGCAGGCGCCTGGACCCGCGCGATCAACGGTTCCGGATTGCTGGTCGCATCCCGGCTCGCGAGCGCGTCGATCCCGGTCAAGAGCCGCGCCTTCATGAAACCAGGCGGTAAATAGATCGTGCGGGCTTTTTTTTTGGGTGCGGCTGCTCCTGTTCCATCGGTCGCCGTTATGGCGCTAGCGCTAGTCGCGCTTCCGATCGAGCCCATCAC
>NZ_NOIW01000105.1:0-18050 GCF_002708645.1 Sphingobium sp. IP1 | reverse complement strand
CGCCGGCGGCGGGGGCCGATGCTGCGGGGGCGGCAGGCGTCTGCGCCGACACGGAATAGGCTGCCAGCAGCGCGACCGACGCGACACCGGTCTTGATGATGTTCGAAAGGTTGAGACCCGTCATGTGCTTCTCCTTGGCTTTGCTACCGCCCAAAGCTGTGGACAAAGCAGGCCGGGGAAAAGTCCGGACAGGATGAAGCGTGGCATTAGAAAGATGGCGGAAAAGTTCCCGTCAGCCTGCCGCGAAGGGGAAACGATCGGTCGCGGCCCTCATTTCCATGCCGCAACGAAAAAGGGCCGCCCGATGAGCGGCCCTTCCCGATTCTGCTTACCAGATCTTCACCCGATCCTTGGGATCGAGATAGATCTTGCCGCCCGGCGCGGGCTTGAACGCATCATACCAGGCGTCGAAATTGCGCACGATGTCGGCCCGATATTGCGACGGCGCGTGCGGATCGGTGACCAGGCGCTGGCGCAGATTGGCCTCGCGATAATTGCGGCGCCACACCTGTGCCCAGCCCAGGAAGAAGCGCTGGTTGCCGGTCATGCCGTCGATCACCGGCGCGGCCTTGCCGCCCAGCGAGGCATGATAGGCGTCGAGCGCGACAGCCAGGCCGCCCAGATCGCCGATATTCTCGCCCATGGTGAAGGCGCCCTTCACATGCGCGCCGGGGAAGGGCTCATAGGCGTCATATTGAGCGCCGAGCTTGGCGGTCAGTGCCTTGAAATTGGCGACGTCCTGATCGGTCCACCACTGGTTGAGCTTGCCGGTCTCGTCATATTTCGCGCCCTGGTCGTCGAAATGATGGCTGAGTTCATGGCCGATCACCGCGCCGATGCCGCCATAATTGACCGCCGGATCGGCATGCGGATCGAAGAAGGGCGGCTGCAGGATGGCGGCCGGGAAGACGATCTCGACCATGCCGAAATTGGCATAGGCGTTGATCTCCATCGGGGTCATGCCCCATTCCCAGCGATAGATGGGCTTGCCCAGCTTGCCGATATTATAGTCGAAGTCGAACTGGTTCGACCGCATCGCATTGCCGAACAGGTCGCCCGATTTGATGGTCAGGCCGCTATAGTCGCGCCAGCGATCGGGATAGCCGATCTTGGGCGTGAAGGCGGCCAGTTTCTTGTGGGCGCGGGTCTTGGCCTCGTCGCTCATCCACGGCAGGCCATCGATGCGGCGACCCATAGCCGACAGGACATTCTTGACCAGCAGGTCCATCGCCGCCTTGGTTTCGGGCGGGAAATATTTGGCGACATAGACCTTGCCGACTTCCTCACCCAGAGATTCCTTGAGGAAGGTGACGCCGCGCTTCCAGCGCTCCTCGCGCTCGGGCGTGCCCGACAGGGTGGTGCCGAAAAAGGCGAAATCGGTGCTGGCGATATTGTCGGGCAGATAGTCGGCATAGCTGTGGACGCTGCGCAGCAGCAGGCTGTCCTTCAGCACGCCGATCGGTGCCTTGGCGATCAGCGCGGCTTCGCCGGTGACGGCGGAGGGCTGGGCGATCAGCAGGTCGGTGGGCTTGAGGCCAACGGCGCCGAAATAGGCGGCGAAGTCGAAACCGGGAGCGGCCTTCTGCAGCGCGGCGAGGCTCATCTTGTTATAGGTCTTGTCCGCGTCGCGGCTGTCGACCTGGGTCCAGTGAACCTTGGCGATCTCGGTCTCGAACGCCATCAGCGCGGCGGCGCGCGCCTTGGCATTGGGTTCGCCCAGCAAGGTCAGCATCTGTTCGAGATGGGCGACATAGGCGGTGCGGATCGCCGCCATCTTCTCGCCCTTGTCGAGATAATAGTCGCGGTCGGGCAGGCCCAGGCCACCCTGCATCATCGAGAGGATGTAGGTTTCGGGATCCTTGTCGTCCTGACCGACATAGAAGCGGAACGGGCCGCGCACGCCCGCGCGCGCCGCCTTGCCGGACAGGGCGGCATAGGCCTTCAGATCCTTGACCGCGCCGATCTCGGCGAGCCAGGGCTTGATCGGGGCAAGGCCCTTCGCCTCAACCGCGGCCGAATCCAGATAGGTCGCATAGGCGACGCCGATCTTACTGTTCGGATCGGTCTTGGCGCCGTCCAATATCTCGCGGGTGCGCTTCTGCGACAGTTCATCCAGAACAGTGAAGGCGCCATAGTTGGACTTGTCCGCCGGGATCGGCGTGTTCTTCAGCCAGGTGCCATTGGCATATTCATAGAAATCGTCGCCGGGCTTGACCGAGCTGTCCATGCCGGCCGTGTCGAAGCCGTAAGTGCCATAGGTCGGCTTGGCGGCCGGGGCAGCGGCGGTCGTGGTGGCGGGCTGGTCGGCATGGGCCACGGTCGCGGCGAGCGCGAGGCCGGTGGCGGCAGCGCCCATCAGGAGGAACTTCATGAAGGCTATTCCCTTGCTTCGTCTGGATCGGACGTCATTCGTTCTGTCCGTTCTGGCGGGCAGTTCAACGCCCGTCAAAGCGGCATGTCCATGTCGTTGGTCGAAAATTATCGGCTGTTGAAATTATCGGGAAGATGGATGTGCGCCCTGAACGCCTCCGCCAGACTGTCGCGGTCGAGCGGATCGAGCAGCGGCAGGCGCCCCAGGCTGGGCACGCCGGCGATGTGCGGGATGATCCGCTCATTCTCCTCATGCGCATCCCCGATGAAGGCGATGCCGACGACATGGACACCGCGCGCGCGCAATGCCTCTATGCTGAGCAGGCTGTGGTTGATCGTGCCAAGGCCGGTGCGGGCACAGAGGATCGCGGGCTGGCCCCAATAGGCGAACAGGTCCGCCATCAGCAGGCTTTCGCTGACCGGCACCAGCACGCCGCCCGCGCCTTCGACCACCAGCGGCCCGTCGACCCTGGGCAGGGCCAGGCGATCGAGCGAGATGTCGACACCATCGATCCGCGCGGCAAGATGCGGCGAGGCGGGCGTGGCAAGCCGATAGGCCTCGGGCAGGATGCGTTCGGGCGGCAGGCCGGACAGGGTGGCAACCCGTTCCTTGTCCCCCTGCGGATCGACGCCCGCCTGGATCGGCTTCCAATAATAGGCGCCGAGCGTCGCGGCGAGGCCGGCGGCGAAGACGGTCTTGCCGATGTCGGTATCGGTGCCGGTGACGATCAGCGCGGTCATCGGGCGACCCGGCGCAGCAGATCGCCGAGCGCGATCACGTCGGCGCGCCCGACATTGAGCGAGAGCGAGATGCGGAGGCGGCTGGTGCCGGCGGGCACGGTCGGCGGGCGGATGCCGCGCACGTCGAAGCCGGCCTCCTGCAAGGCGGCGGCGGCGGCCATGGTGCGCGCGTCCTCGCCCAGGATCAGCGGGATGATCTGGCTGCGCGGACGGGGCAGGCCGAGCGGCGCGCAGATCGCCTCGACCGCATCCTGGCGCAATGTGGCCAGCCGGTCGCGGCGATTGTCGGCGGTCTCGATCCGGTCGATCGCGGCGGAGGCGGCGACCGCCATCAGCGGCGAGGGTGCCGTCGAGAAGATGAAGGGCCGGGCGCGGTTGATGAGATAGTCGATATGAATGCGCGGGCCGCAGATCAGCGCGCCCTCCACGCCCATCGCCTTGCCACAGGTGTGGAGGGTGATGACATTGTGCAGCCCGTCGAGGCCGGCCGACAGGCCACGCCCGCCGGGACCGAAGACGCCGGTGCCATGCGCTTCGTCCAGCAACAGCATCGCATCATGGGTGGCGGCCAACTTGGCGAGATCGCCGAGCGGCGCCATGTCGCCGTCCATCGAATAGAGCGTTTCGACCGCAATCCAGATCCGGCCCTTGCCCCCTTCGGCGCGGAAGGCGGTGATGAGGTCGGCGAAGCTTTGCAGGTCGTTATGACGGGCGAAGACTGCGGTCGCCTTCGACAGGTGGATGCCGTCATGGACGCTGGCATGGATCAGCTCGTCCGCGACGATCAGGTCACCGCGCTGCGGCAGGGTCGCGAACAGCGCCATGTTGGCGAGAAAGCCATTGGCCAGGAACAGCGACGCCTGGGTGCGGAAAAATTCCGCAGCCTTGGCCTCCAGCCCTTCATGTTCGGGGGCATTGCCGCGCAGCAGGCGCGACCCGCCCGAGCCGACCGGCACGCCGCGCGCGACCGCGTCCGCCACGGCCTGGCCGATCATCGGATCGGACGCGAGGCCAAGATAGTCGTTGGAGGCAAAATCACGCCCGGCGCGGGGGATCAGGTGGCGCAGACGCCCCCGCGATTCAAGCGCGGCGAGTTGCGTGCGGAAGGGTTCGCTGCTCATGGCCGCGGGCTATAGGCCCGCGCCCCGAGCCCGGCAAGCAAGCGCTTAACTTCGCACATTTTCCGCACATTTTGTCATCTTCATTCAAATGTGGGAAATTTCGTTACAAAGCTGTTCGATCGCCGAGGCCGGGCAATATAGGGCGGTGACATGCTGTAGGACAGCATAAGCGCCACATCGGCAAAGGGCTGATGCCCTGTTGTTCGGTTGCGTCCGCGCTGCGCGGTCGATAGCCTCGGCATTCTCCCTCCCCGACGAGTGTTTCCGTGTCGATGCCTTCTGTTGCCTGCCGTCTTGCCGTCTTCCTGTTCGCCCTGTTACCCGGTCTGGCCAACGCCCAACCCGCCAATCGGCCGACCCCCGGCTATACGCGCGTCGCGATCGATACATCGGTCGGGACCATCATCGTGGCCCTCGACCAGCGCCGGGCGCCGCTGACCAGCGCCAATTTCCTGGCCTATGCCGATGACCAGCGGCTCGACGGCACGGTCTTCTACCGGGCGGCGCGGCGCAAGAGTGATCCCCGATATGGGCTGATCCAGGGCGGGATCGATACCGACCTGCGCCGGGCCTTGCCGCCGGTCCGGCATGAGCCGACCAGCCAGACCGGGATCAGGCATCTCGACGCGACATTGTCGATGGCCCGGCCCGACCGGCCCAATTCGGCATCGGGCAATTTCTTCATCACGGTGGGACCGACGCCGAGGATGGACGCGCAGGGCAGTTCGATCGGCTATGCCGCCTTTGGCCATGTGGTGGCCGGCATGGACGTGGTGCGTCGCATCCTGGCGGTGCCGACCTGTTGCGGCACCGGGCCGATGCGCGGGCAGATGATCGTCAAGCCGATCACCATCCGGCATGTGCGACGGCTGGACGGACAGGCGCGGCCGACCGGCAAGGTGAAGCCCTGGCTGATCCCGCGCGCCAAGCCGCGTCCGAAGAAGTGAGGGATCAGGCGATCGCCGCCTGACCGCGCATCCAGTCGCGTCCGGCATTGCGCGGCGGCCGGGCAGTGAAGCGCTTCCACGCCTGTTCGTGGAAGAAGAAGGCGACCGCGTTGACCATCGGTTCGACCAGCGCGATGCCGCCGGCCAGCGCGACCGATCCGGTCATCAGATAGGCGACGGTGAAACCCACGGTCAGGTGGATCGACAAATAGGTGGCGGTCTTGATGAGATCGAGCGACATGGCGGAACCCCTTTGAAATCTGTCGCCCTATAATTAAGAATTGTTCGCAATAATCGCCAATGGCTTTTCCCGCTGGCTCTGATCGTTCCGGGCGATCAATATGGCGCAGGGAGGATCTTCATGACGGGACGGATCAGGGTCGGCATCGGCGGATGGGTCTATGAGCCCTGGCGCGGCAGCTTCTATCCCGTCGGCATGCGCCAGAAGGATGAACTGGCCTATGTCGGCGTGCAACTGACCGCGACGGAGATCAATGCCACCTATTATAGCAGCCAGAAGCCGGCGACCTTTGCCGGCTGGGCGCAGGCGGTGCCCGACGGCTTCCAGTTCGCGGTCAAGGCGTCGCGATTCTGCACCAATCGCCGCGTGCTGGCGGAGGCGGGCGAGTCGATCCAGAAATTCGTCCAGCAGGGGATCGTCGAACTGGGCGACCGGCTGGGGCCGATCCTGTGGCAGTTCATGCCGACCAAGAAGTTTGACCCCGATGATTTCGGCGCCTTCCTGCAATTGTTGCCGGCCAGCGTCGATGGCGTGGCGCTGCGCCATGCGCTGGAGGTGCGGCACGAAAGCTTCGATGATCCGGCCTTCCTGGCGCTGGCACGCGACGCGGGCGTGGCGGTGGTGCTGGCCGATAATGACGATTATCCGGCAATCACCGGCCATGATGTCGGTTTTTCCTACAGCCGGCTAATGCGCAGCCGGGAGGAAGAGGAGACCGGCTATACCGCGACGGACATCGCCGGCTGGGCCGATCGGGCAAAGGCGCAGGCGGCGCAGGGCGACGCCTATCTCTTCTACATCAGCGGCGCCAAGGTCCGGAACCCGGCAGCGGCGCGCGCGACCATCATGGCTCTGGAGCAACAGCTGTGACATAATTGCGTTTGATGCAATTGGCATGTCAGGCTTTGCGATTGTTACAATGATGTGAAATCATCATATGGCGCTGCATCCCGATCCGGGATGTCGTTCCAATGATGGAGTCCAATATGCGTCAGGCCTTTCAGGCGACTGCGCTGGTGGTTGCGGTCAGCGTCCAGATGCTGACCTTCTACTCGGTGCTGTACGCTTAAGCGCAGATCGCGCTCATCCTTGTCCCGCCAATGCGGGGCATAAAAAGGCCGCCCAGGGCATATGCCGGGGCGGCGCTTTTGTATCCGGAAACCCTGCCTTCCGGTGGCGGCGAGGGATCAACCTTCGGCCAGCCAGCCAGCGAGCAGATAGGCCACGACGCCGATCGGGCCCAGGGCGCACAGGGTCAGCAGCACCAGGGCAACGCGGATCAGCGTGACATCCAGCCCGGTGCGGTTGGCGATGCCGGCGCACACGCCCATGATCTTCGCGTTGCGGCGGTCGAGGGTGAAGCTGTTGTTCATGGATCTGGCCTTCAATAATATCTGTGATGGGAAAGGGGCGGTTGCCCGATCAGGCGATCGGGGCAACCGGAACCGCCGCGCCGACGAACAGGCTGGCGAAGATGACGGCGCCGACAAAGGCAAGGGCGACGCTCTGGAACTTGGCGATGGACATGATACTCACTCCCTAGATATTTCCTGGCCGGACCGTCCGGCCTTGATGCCAGACGATATTGCAGGCGGCGTGCCAGTTTCGATTTTTGGCGGAAATCGGTGCGTTTTCCTCAGTTGCTGATTTTTTTGCTATGCGAAAAAATCCGATGATTGGGAAAATTTGCCGTCAATCGGTGAAAGTTGCAGGTTGGTAATGAAAAGGCCGTTGCTTTTCGTTTATGGCACGCTGCGACCGGGCTTTGACGGGCCGATGGCGCATTGGCTTGCCGATCGCGCCGAGTGGATCGGGGCGGGCTGGACCGGCGGGAAACTCTATCAGGTGGCGGATTATCCCGGTTTCGTGCCGGGGGAGGCGGGGCGCGTATATGGTGACCTGTTGGCGCTGCCCGAAGCGGAGGCGCTGCTGGCGCAGCTCGACGCCTATGAGGAATGCACGCCCGACGATCCGCTGCCCCATGAATATCGCCGCGAACACTGCATCGTGGAAACGCCCGATGGCCCGGTCACGGCCTGGGTCTATCTGTACGCCCTGTCCGTTACCGGACATCGGGTGATCGACAGCGGCGATTATCTGGCGGCGCGCTGATCCGCTGGAATGGATGGCTCTGGCCTCTGGACGGGCAGGGCTACCTTGCGCCTGCCCGTCCCGGCTGACGATCAGAAATGATAGGCGAGGCCGACCAGGGTCTGGTGCCGGTCGAACTTGCCGCCGTCGCCGAGGTCACTATATCGATATTCGATACGCGCGGTGACCTTGTCGGCGACGAAACGCTCGACGCCGGCACCCACGCCCCAGCCGTCGAAACTGTCATGGCCCGAAAGGGTGCCGCTGGCATCGCTGAGGGCAATACGGGCGCGCATATTCTCGTAGCTGCCCCGGACATAGAGCAGGGTGTTGCCGCCGACGACATAGCCGGCGCGCGCGCCGATATCGAAGCTGTAATTGGGATCGATCAGCGATCCGCCGACGCGGGATGCGTCATCGGCGGCGATGTCGAAACCGGCCTCCACGCCGACCACGATCTTGTCGGTAAGCTGATGATCATAACCGGCAAAGCCGCCACCGAAGAAGGCGTCGCGCGATTCACGCATGTCGAGACGGCCGACATCGCTGTTGGCGCTGCCGATGCTGTCGCGGTTCCAGCCGGCCTGGACGCCGACATAGGGGCCCTGGAAGCTTTCGGCATGGGCGGTGCCGCAGGCGAGGGCGAGGCCGATGGCTGCCGCGGTGCCGATCATGTTTCTCATCATGTCTATCCCTTTTCCCATTTGTTCGAGATGGGCTCGAAATAGGGAAATGGGCGAGCATGATAAGCCGGCGGCGGCGCACCAGACTGTCTCGCGTCGCGAGACAATTCGGTGGCTATGCGTCAGTGCATCGCCACGTCGCGGCTGAGATAGACCTCTGCCACGCGGCCGTCCTTCATCGCGCAGGTGAAGCGGCGGGTTGTGCCGTCGGTGGCGCGATAGCTGGCGCGGGTTTCGACCTCGCCATCGATATTATAGCCGTCGGCGGTCGCGCGCGGCTCGTCGATGTGGCGGATTTCGGCATAGCCGGCCTGGCCCTGCGCCTCGTCCCGTGCGGCCAGCGCGCAGGCATCGGTCAACTGGTCATTGCTCTGGTTGGTGGCGGCGACGTCGGAAAAATCATCCGCGCGCGCCGGCGGCCCTGCGTCGCGGGCATCCGCACCATAATCGGTGCCGCTGGCCGGGGGCGGGGCGTCATTGTCGGCATAGGGGCGGTTGTCGGTATCGGCGCCGCGTGCGTCCTTGCGGTCCTTCGACACGGAATTGGCGACCACCACGGCGGCGCCGAGCAGGGCGGCAATGCCGACCGCGTCGCCAAAGCCGAAGCCATTGCCGCGATCATGGCGGTGATGCCAGTAGCGATCGTCATAGCGGGGCCGGGCCTGTGCCGGGGCGATGCTGCCCAGCAGCAGTCCTGCGCCGACCAGCGCACCCGTCATCCACCGCGTCCTGTTTCCGATCATCTGCCTGTCTCCTGCGATGGACAGAGCCATAGCCGCGTCGGGCTGTCCAGAGGCTGAATAGGCTCAGTCCGGCTTGCGCTGGATGTCGAGCCCGGTGAAATGGGCGGCAAAGGCATAGCTGTCGGCATATTCCTCGATCAGCTTGTCGATCGGCTTGCCCGCGCCATGGCCAGCGCGATTCTCCACCCGCAGCAGATGCGGCTTGTCGCCGATCGACGCGGCCTGCAGCGCGGCGGCATATTTGAAGCTGTGCGCCGGCACGACCCGGTCGTCGGTATCCGCCGTGGTCACCAGGATCGCCGGATACTCCTTGCCGCTCAGGATGTTGTGATAGGGCGAATAGCCATAGAGCAGGGGGAAGTCGCGTTCATTGTCGGGCGATCCATAATCGTCGACCCAATAGCGGCCGGCGGTGAAGCGATCGAAGCGCAGCATGTCCATGACGCCGACGGCGGGCAGGGCGGCGGCGAACAGGTCGGGCCGCTGGTTGACGACGGCGCCGACCAACAGGCCGCCATTGGAGCGTCCCTCGATCGCCAGCCCATCCTTGGGGGTATAGCCCTGGGCCTTGAGATATTCGGCGGCGGCGATGAAATCGTCGAACACATTCTGCTTGTTGGCGCCGCGCCCGGCATCGTGCCAGGCCTTGCCGAACTCGCCGCCGCCGCGCAGATTGGCGATGGCATAGGCGCCGCCCTGTTCCAGCCAGGCCATGCGGGTCGCCGAATAACCGGGCGTCAGCGCGATGTTGAAGCCGCCATAGCCATAAAGGATGGTCGGCACCGCCTGTGCATGGTCGGCCAGCACTTTCTTGCGCAGGATCGTCATCGGGATCAGCGTGCCGTCCTTCGAGGGGTAGCTAACCTGTTCGACGCCATAATCGGCGGGATTGAAGGGCAGGTCGGGCTGAGCGAAGAGCTGGGTCTGCTGGCTCGCCGTGTCGAAGCGATAGATGCTGGCCGGGGTCACGAAGCCGGAGAAGGAGAAGAAGGTTTCCGGGTCGCCATCGCGCCCGCCAAAGCCGGCGGCGGTGCCCATGCCGGGCAGCGGCACGTCGCCGACCTTGCGCCCGTCCAGCTCGACCAGTTCGGCGACGGTTTCCGATTGGGTCATGTAAGCGAGGATGAAGCGGTTGCCGACCAGCGATCCGCCCGCCAGCGTGTCGGCGCGTTCGGCCACCAGCGGCTTTTCGCTGCGCCCCGGCCGCATGGCGTCGAGCGTCACCAGCCGCATATGGGCGGCCTTGCGGTCGGTGACGAAATAGAGGGTCGATCCCCGGCTGCCGATCAGGCGCCAGTCATTGGCGAGGCCCTTGACCAGCGTCCGCAGCCTGACGGGGCCACCGTCGAGCGCGGCGACATGCAGCTCGCGGCGCGGGTCCATGCCGGCAAAGCTGCTGACGATCAGCCAGCGGCCATCGCTCGTCACCTGGGCGGTGTGGCTGAGGCCGGGGCGATCGGGCGTCGCATAGATGAGCTGGTCCTGCGCCTGGGGCGTGCCGATGCGATGATAATAAAGCTGCTGGTCGCTGTTGGTCGACTGATAGGCTTCGCCGTCGACCGGGGCGGCATAGCGGGAGTAGAAGAAGCCCTCGCCCCGGCCGTCCCAGGCGGTCTGCGAGAATTTGACCCATTCGACCTTGTCGTCGAGGATCTTGCCGCTGTCGACGTCGAGCACGCGCAGCGTGCGCCAGTCGCTGCCGGCGTCCTGCACGCCATAGGCGAGGAAGCGGCCGTCGGGCGAAGGCGTCCATTCGGCCAGTGCGCTCGCGCCATCCCTGGCCCAGCGATTGGGATCGAGCAGCAGCCGCTGTTCACCGGCCAGCCCTTCGCGGACATAGAGCGGCGTCTGGTTCTGCAATCCCTTGTTATAGCCGTAGAAATAGCGGGTGCCGGCCTTGCGCGGCACGGTGAAGCGGCCATGGGCGAAGAGCGCCTGCATCCGCGTCTTGAGCGCGTCGCGGCCGGGCAGGTCGTCAATATAGCGGCGGGTCAGGTCATTCTCGCGGCCGACCCAGTCGCGCACGGCGGGATCGGTGCGGACGTCATTTTCCAGCCAGCGATAGGGATCGGTCACCTTCACGCCGAAATGATCCTCGACCAGATCCTGGCGGCGGGTGAGCGGGTAATGGAGGCCGTTGTCCGGCGGCGTCGCGTCGATCGCGGCGGGGGTGGCATCGCCCGAGGTCGCGGCCGCCGCAGCAGAGGCCGGCGCGGCGGCGATCACTGCCAGCAGGGCCGGCAGCGGCCAGATCAGGCGGCGAAGCGCGCGCATCCTCTCGACCCTATTGTCCTTGAAAAGAAAACAGGCCGCGGCTTCGGATGAAGCCGCGGCCTGTTCGACTATCGTCTATCCACCGTTACCGGTGGAACCGCGATCAGGCGGCTTCGAATTCGTCTTCGTCGACGGTGTTGACCGGACCGGAGTCCTGGCCCTTTGCATCGACGTCACGATCGACCAGTTCGATGATCGCGATCGGCGCCGCGTCCGAAGCGCGGAAACCGGCCTTGATCACGCGGGTGTAGCCACCGTTGCGGTCCTTGTAGCGCTCGGCCAGGACTTCGAACAGCTTGGTCAGCTGCGCATCGTCCTTCAGGCGGGCGTCGGCCAGACGACGGTTGGACAGGCCACCCTTCTTGGCGAGGGTGATCAGCTTCTCGACGTAGGGACGCAGTTCCTTCGCCTTCGGCGTGGTGGTCAGGATCTGCTCATGCTTGATGAGCGAGGCAGCCAGGTTGCGAAGCAGGGCGGTACGATGACCGGTGCTGCGCTGAAGCTTACGATGACCAACTTTATGACGCATGTCTCATTCCTTCGTTCGTTAAGGGGCCGGATGAGGTACCCCAGACCAGGCGGTTTTCATGGGGACCGCCTAATACCCCATTGACCGTCCGGCGACCGTCACGGGAGTAAATCCCGTGACGTCAGACGACGCTGCGCGTCGCTGGCCGGTCGTTCGCGTTCGCGTTGCGAACCGCCGCGCTGCTGCGCTGCGCGGCTCGCTCCGACTTAGCCCAGCAGCTCCTGTTCGAGCTTCTTGGCCATTTCCTCGATATTTTCCGGCGGCCAGCCGGGGATGTCCATGCCCAGGCGCAGGCCCATGGACGACAGCACTTCCTTGATTTCGTTCAGCGACTTGCGGCCGAAATTCGGGGTGCGCAGCATCTCGGCTTCGGTCTTCTGGACCAGATCGCCGATATAGATGATGTTGTCGTTCTTGAGGCAGTTGGCCGAGCGGACCGACAGTTCCAGTTCGTCCACCTTCTTGAGCAGATAGCGGTTGATCTGGTTGGTGTCGCTTTCGCCTTCCGATGCGGCGGCAGCGGCATGGCCGGCAGCCGGGGCAGCGGCGGGCAGCGCGTCCTCGAAGTGGACGAACAGCTGGAGCTGGTCCTGCAGGATGCGGGCTGCATAGGCAATCGCATCTTCCGGCGTCACGGTGCCGTCGGTTTCCAGCGTCAGCGACAGCTTGTCATAGTCCAGTTCCTGGCCGACGCGGGTGTTGTCCACCTTGTAGGCGACCTGGCGGACCGGCGAGTAGAGCGCGTCGACCGGGATCAGGCCGATCGGTGCGTCTGCCGGGCGGTTGGCGACGGCGGGGACATAGCCCTTGCCGATGTCAGCCGTCAGTTCCATGTTCAGCGTCGCGCCCTGATCGAGGTGACAGATCACCAGATCGGGGTTCATCACTTCGATGTCGCCGACGACGGCAATGTCGCCTGCCTTCACCACGGCCGGGCCGGTGGCGGACAGCTGCAGACGCTTGGGGCCTTCGCCTTCCATCTTCAGCGCGACCTGCTTGATGTTCAGGACGATGTCGGTGACGTCCTCACGCACGCCGGCGAGCGACGAGAATTCGTGCAGGACATTCTCGATCTTGATCGAGGTGACCGCCGCGCCCTGGAGCGAGGAGAGAAGAACCCGGCGCAGCGCGTTGCCGAGCGTCAGGCCGAAACCGCGCTCAAGCGGTTCGGCAACGAAGGTCGCCTTGCGCTTGCCGTCGCCGGTCGGCTTGATCTCGAGGGCGTTGGGCTTCTTCAATTCCTGCCAGTTCTTCATGTTGACAGTCATGTACTTCCCCTGGGGATGTGGCCGTAACGGGTAGATCCTGGACCCATCAGGACGTTCCGGCCGATGCAAACGGGTAAGCGGGCGACGCGTCCGCCGCCCGCCTTCAAGCCTCTAGCGAAGCTTAATTAGACGCGGCGGCGCTTCGACGGACGCACACCATTGTGCGGGATCGGCGTGACGTCGCGGATCGAGGTGATGTGGAAGCCGACGGCCTGCAGTGCGCGCAGAGCCGATTCACGGCCCGAACCGGGGCCCTTGACTTCGACTTCGAGGGTGCGGACGCCGTGCTCGGCGGCCTTGCGGCCGGCGTCTTCGGCGCACACCTGAGCGGCGTACGGGGTCGACTTGCGGCTGCCCTTGAAGCCCATCATGCCGGCCGAGGACCACGAGATCGCGTTGCCCTGGGCGTCGGTGATGGTCACCATGGTGTTGTTGAAGCTGGCGTTGACGTGCGCGACGCCGGCCGAGATGTTCTTGCGTTCGCGGCGCTTAATGCGCTGGGGTTCGCGTGCCATTTTGCTCTAATCCTACAAAAATCGTTCAAAAGCAGAAGTCACCGGAGGGTCGGTCCAGAGGACATGACCCTCGACGATTACTTCTTCTTGCCGGCGATCGGCTTCGCCTTGCCCTTGCGGGTGCGCGCATTGGTGTGCGTGCGCTGACCGCGGACCGGCAGGCCCTTGCGATGACGCAGGCCGCGATAGCAGGCCAGATCCATCAGGCGCTTGATGTTCATCGCGGTTTCGCGACGCAGATCGCCTTCGACGGTCAGGTCGGCGTCGATGGCTTCGCGGATCTGCAGGACTTCGGCGTCCGACAGGTCCTGAACGCGGCGCGCATGGTCGATGCCCAGCTTGTCGGCGAGGTCAACGGCGGTCTTGCGACCGATGCCGTGGATGTAGGTGAGCGCGATGATTACGCGCTTGTTGGTCGGGATGTTAACACCCGCAATACGTGCCATGGTACTTAAATCTCCTGCTCCACGGGGCAGTTGGCGCCGCCCCATCTCAAAGCGTTCGGGCCTCTTTCCTGGCAAGGAAAAACAGGCCATGATGTTGCTTCCCGAGACGCAAAAAAGACGGCCAGTGCAGGAAGCACTGCCGCTGTTACGCGTGTAGGGAACGGCGGCCTTTATCGATTCGCCCCAAAACTGTCAATATCCGGCGCTTTTTTGAGCCTCTCCGTGCGATGAACGGAACGGTTGCGCATGCGGGCAAGTGGCGATGGCCGTGGCCGGCCATCCGCCTCTGCCGTCGCCTTGCCCCTTTTCGGGTTGAGCGCTCCGGCCGGCTCGGGCATGGAAGCGCGATGCGTCTGACCCGATTTCTTGTGTCCGCCCCGGCCCTTGCAGCGCCGCTGACCCTGTTGGTGGCCGGCTGTGTTGCGCCGCCCTCCGCGCCGGCGCCGCGCCCGGCGCCAGCACCCCGGCCTGCGCCGGTGCCGCCTGCCGAGCCCGCTGCGCCCGCGGCGGTCGAGTGGCAATATCGCCCTGCGACGCCGGGCAACTGGACCTATCGCGCTGATCCGGCCGGGCCGGTCGCGCTGTTTGGCGAGTCGGCTTCTGCCCCGCGTTTGACGCTGCGCTGTGACCGGGCAACGCGGCGGATCAGCCTCGGCCGGGCCGGCGGCGGGCAGGGGGCGATCACGGTGCGGACAAGCTATGGCGCGAGCAGCTGGCCGGCGGTGATGGCGGGGACGCAGGTGCCGCAACTGACCGCCGTGCGCGGCGCGAGCGACGCGGTGCTGGACCAGCTTGCCTATAGCCGGGGCCGTTTCGCGGTCGAGGTGCAGGGGCAGGAGACGCTGATCGTGCCGGCCTGGGCCGAAATATCGCGCGTGATCGAGGAATGTCGGGGCTGAAAATCGGCCGGTCCAGGCTTTTCGGGCCGACGGTCGAGTATGATTCCAAAAAAGAATATTACAAGTCTTGATCCTGCAATCCGTCTGATTCACAGTCCGTCTCGTGGCCGATCGAGGGGTAGCTCAAAGCCGGCCACGCGGGCTTAATTAGCGAAAGGAGGTGATCCGATGTCTCATGGTTCAGCAATGGGGTCGGTCAAGTCCATTCGGGAAACGCGCCGCTGACGACGCCGGAGCGTCGGTACAAACCCTTCATGGTGTAGAGACCAAGAGCGCCGACATACAGGCCGTCTCCGCCAGGGGCTTTAGCGCGAACTTGTCTTCCTTCTGGGCGGTTTCCGGCCGCTGACCATGCACATGATGGGCCGTCGGGCATTGCGTCCCGGCGGCCCCTCTCATGTCCGGGGTGTGGCGCTTTTTTTGAGACATCGCGAAAGGGCGATGTCTCGTTACGGTGCCGGCCCGCTCCCCCGCCCAACCACCCGACAGGATGACACTGGATCGGGCGGTTGGGCGGGGGAGCGGGCTGGAACCGGCTTTCTCAAACAGGATTCTTACCGCCGTCGGGTTGCGAACCAGATGACGTGGCGCGGCCCCTTGCCATTGTCGCGCGCCTTGACCGCGACTTCTTCCACCGCGAAGCCCGCATTCTGCAGCCGCCGGGTGAAGGCGGCGTCCGATCCCGCCGACCAGATCGCCAATATGCCGCCGGGCTTGAGCGCGCGCATCGCGCTGGAGAGGCCCGCATTGGTATAGAGCCGGTCATTGGCGTCGGCGGTCAGGCCATCGGGGCCATTGTCGACATCCAGCAGGATCGCGTCATAGCTGCCATGGCCGGCGGCGATCACATGGGCGACATCGTCCATCACCAGCCGCACGCGCGGATCGTCGAGGCAGCCGGCGGCCAGGTCGACCATCGGGCCGCGCGCCCATTCGATGATCTCGGGCACCAGTTCGGCCAGCGTGATCTGCGCCTTTGCGTCCATTTCCGCGAGCGCGGCGCGCAGGGTGAAGCCCATGCCATAGCCGCCGATCAGCATATGGAGGCCGGCGCGCTTGCCCAGCCGCTCCAGCGTCATCAGCGCGAGCGCCTTTTCCGACCCGCTCATCCGGCTGCTCATCAGCTCGTTGCGGTCGAGCACGATCATGAAGTCGCCGCCGCGGCGATAGAGGCGCAGTTCCTGTCCGCCCGGAACGGCGGCGGTGCCCAGCAATTCGCGCGGTGTCATGGCAATGGTCCTCAAACAGGGCGGGGAAAGCGGCCGCATGACAGGTCGCGGGCCGCTGCGCAATGGCGGCCCATCGGACGGTTCGCCGCCTATGGGCTGGCCAGCGGCGGCGCAGGGGTCTATCGGCACCCCCATCATGCGTTATTTTCTCGATACCGAATTCAACGGCTTTGGCGGCGCGCTGATCAGCGTGGCGCTGGTGCCCGAACATGGCGACGATGATTTCTATGCGTCGCTGCCGCTGCCCGATGTGATCGAACCCTGGGTCGAGCGCCATGTCATCCCCTATCTGCGCCATGTGCCGCCGGGGCTGGACCATGAACTCAGCCGGATCGAGGCGGCCGACCATATCGCCGCCTATCTGGATGGCGATTCCGATCCGGTGATCATCGCCGACTGGCCCGAGGATCTGGCCCATTTCTGCGCGCTGCTGACCACCGGGCCGGGGCAGATGGCGGCGGTCGACTATGGGCTGCGGCTGGAACTGATCAATGCGGCGGGCTTCAGCGCGGCGGCCAACAGCCGGGTGCCGCACAATGCCCTGCATGATGCGCGGGCACTGCGCGACTTCTACGTCAATAATTGAGTCGAAAGGGGCGGTGTTGCGCACCGCCTCTGGCTCTCAGAGACTGTTTGAGAAAGTCGGTTCCGGCCCGCTCCCCCGCCCAATTGCCCGACAGGATGACACTGGATCGGGTGGTTGGGCGGGGGAGCGGGCTGGTACCGCGCTGAAAAATCGCTCTTTCGCGATTTTTCAAGCAGGCTCTCAGCGCTCCGTGCCCCTCGCCTTGCCCCAGGCATGAGCGGCGGTATAGCCGAGATAGGCGGTGCCGAAGAGGGCGTAGAGCGGCTCGGGCAGGGCGTCGAGATAGGCGCGCATGCCCGCGATGATCGCGCCCGCCACCTCCGGCTGCCAGCCCGAGATCAGCCCCATCGGGATCGACCAGAGCAGCAGCGCATAGATGACATAGAGAAAGGCCGGCCGCGACCGCTGGGTCCACAGGTCGGTCGGCTCAGTGGGGAGAGGAATATCGTCGGTCTTCAACATGATCGCGTCTCCCTTCAGCCGATGCGGTTGGCGAGTCAGCCATAGAGAAAGGCCTCGTTGGCCGGGCGGCTTTCGGCCAGCGCCAGATAGCGTTCGCCCTGCAAGGCCTCGATCGCCTTGATCAGCACCGCGTCGCCGGCCGCGCCGCGCAGGGTGCGGAAGGCGCGCAGCGCGGCGAGCGTGCGGGCGCCGATCGTGCCATCGGCCTTCAGGTCGGGATAGTCGCGCTGGTTGCGGTTGAGGGCGTTCAGTGCCCGCTGGAGAAAGGTGCTGGCGACCCCCGGTCCCATGTTGACGGCGGTGTCGAACAGTTCGGCGGCGAGCGCCATGCTTTGCTGCGCTACCGCGGCATAGCCCGGCCCATCCCAATAGAGCTGGCGGTAGATGGCGCGGGCAGTGGCGGCCGGCAGGCGGCGCATGTCGCCGGCAAAGCCGTTCGCCCGCGCGACGCCCAGCGTGATGCCCATATTGGTCGGCCCGCCGCGATCGGCCGGATGGTCGACATAGCCACCCTCCCGCGCGATCAGTTCGTCCAGCAATGTGTCGATATCCATGATCGGCCCTTCCATGGTTCGTGGATGGCGAATCATTTATCCCATATGGTTATCTGTAGGACAGGGTTGAATTATATGGACGCGTCTGTCGAAGTTCACAGTGTAAACGGGCTTCTGGGGGCGTTTGCGCCTGAAACGCGTCGGTGATGCCTCTGTTGCGCGTTGGTCATGCACTGGAGCGCATGCCGTCCAACAGGGGCTGGGTCAGCGCGCCGCGTTAACGTCGAGCGCGGCACGCGCCCCTGACACGACGCCCACGCGCCTTGCTTGCACGCGGCACGCGCCGGTCGATGGGCGCGGGCGCATTCACTCGCATCGCCAAGTGTAGAGCAGGGAGAGGGGGCGTAGGAA
>NZ_NOIW01000104.1:0-18406 GCF_002708645.1 Sphingobium sp. IP1 | reverse complement strand
CCACCCGCCCCAGGGACGATAATAGGTGGCGTAGGGACCGAAATCGGTCACCTCCACCCGGTCGCGGGCGCCCAGGGTGAAGCCGATGGCAAATTCGCCGGGATCAGCCTGGCTATAGCCGCGCGCCGCGAGGGCGGTGTCGATCGACGCCTTCACCCGCTGGAACAGCAATGGGTTCATGCCCTGCGGCACGGTGATCGACGCCCAGCTATAGCTGCGATAGCTGGCGAAATTGGCGGCGGGATCGGCATCATAATTGACCCGTGGCGTGGTGGCACAGCCTGCCAGCGCCAGCAGCAGACCCGTGACGAATATGCGCCTGATCATATCGCGACCTCCCTTTGAATATCCCTGGGCATAGCCAAGCGGACGCCGGGCCAGCCATCGGGATTCTCCCCTAGGGAGCGCCCCGGATATCCCTATCCCATGGCGTGAAGCGGCGCCCGAAAGCCGCGGTCGGACCAAAGCGGGACGATCGCCCGACCCCCGGAAAATCCGCTATGGCGCGATGCCCGCGAATGCGCGATCATCCCTTATTCCAGCGGTCGGACGGGTGAGTCGCGGCGCCAATCGCGAAACTTTTCCTGCCGATCGCAGCCCAGCAGAGGGAGCTGTGTGCGATGGTAAGAGACTGGCCTGCAATGGTCGCAGCGGGCGCCGGCATTTGTGTGGCACTGGCCACGGCAAGCAGCATGGGCACGCCGCAGGACGCAACCCCCACCGTCAGGCTGGCGCCGCCCGCCCTGCCCTGGCTCGACGATCTGACCGCGGACAAGCCGGCGGTGCGCGCCGGACAGCAACTCGCCAGCAACCGCTAGCGCGGCCATCATCCGAGCCGGACGGGCCTGTGTCGAACGGGCTGACGGATCCACGCTGAACCGGCCTGCGCTGAATCGGCCTGCGCTGAACCGGTCCAACTGAACCGGGAAACATTCGGCCGAGGCGGCACCAACGCCTGCCCAGCTCGCCTGCACAACCCTGCCCGGCGGCACGCCCCTGCCCCGGCGGCGGAATGCCAGCCTTCCTCATGATCGGGAGTATCGATGGATTTCCTACGCCTGTTCCAGTCGCTGGAAGAATTTCTCTATGAGGCGATGAGCTGGCTGGTCTTCTATCCCCGCACCCTATGGCGGACCATCCGCCACCCGATCCAGATGCTGCGCTATTCCGACAAGGAACTGGAGGATGCGCCGGACCAGCAATTCACCGACATGCTGAGCCCGCCCTTGTTCCTGATGCTGACCATATTGCTGTCGCACCTGATCGAGGTGGCGTCGCACCAGAAGATGCCGGAGGTCGCGACCACCGGCATCGGCAAGGAAATCACCGCGTCGGAAATGAACCTGCTGGTGCTGCGCGCCTTCCTCTTCGCCATCTATCCGCTGATGTTCGCGGTGAGGCGACTGAAGGCACAGGGCCTGGCGCTCAACCGCGACACGCTGCGCCGCCCCTTCTACGCCCAATGCTATATTGCCGGGCCAGCCGCGCTGGTGCTGGGCATCGCGTCGATCCTGGCGCGCCTCGGCGACGTCGCTTGGGCGATCGCCGCGCTGGTCATCATGCTGGTGACGATCAGCTGGTATCTGCGGATCGAGACGATCTGGCTGCGCAGCCGCACCCGGAAATCGACCGGCAAGGCGTTCCGATCGGCGTTGGGCACCTGGCTGCTCGCCTCGCTGATCAACAGCGGGGCGAGCTTCCTGATCCTGGGCGGCTGACCCGGCTATTTGCCGTCCGGCGTCATCGCCATCACGTCGACGAAGCGGCGCTGCGCGTCGAAGCGGCAACGAAAGCGCTTGATCCCCTCGCTGCCCTTGTCGACCGTGCCGTCGATGAAGAAGCCACCGGGCGCCCTGGCGATCGCACCGGTCTTCACATAGGTCGGGCGAGTGCCATATTGGCCGGACACTTCCCCCCGGCAATAAGCGGGCATGTTGCCCGGCGTCAGCGCCGGGCCGGTCGCCGCCGGCATCACCTGCGCCGCGGTCGCCGCCAGCGCCTGTACGCTGACGGTCAGGGTATAATTGGCGACTTCATTGCGGCGGGCGGCATTGCGCATCAGATAGACGCGAATGCGATAATCGCCATTGGCGGGCAGGCGGCCGGCAAAGCTGTTGCCGGCGGTCGAACCGACGAACATGGCGCTATCCCCGGCACCGGGCGCGATCACGTTGAAATAGCTGGAGGCGTTGCTGGTCTGAAAGCGGACATTCATGGTCTGGCCGGCCCGCGCGCCGACCAGATAATCAACCATGTCATAGCCCTTGAGCGACGCCTTGATGACCTTGGACGCGGTCCCCTTGGCGAATTGCACCCGCTCGCTGCGCACCGGGGCCTGGGCGATGGCCGGCATGGCCAATGCCGACAGCGCGACGATCGCGATCATGGCCTTCCTCATGATACATCCTTTCGATCAATAGGGGTCCATCGAGATCATGTTGCCGTCGCCCGTCACGCTACAACGCGCGGGCCAATGGCAGGATGCAATGGTCGGCCAGATGAGAATATCGGGATTCATGAGGAGGTGGACAGAGAAGACAATCCATCCATAAATGTCCGGGAGCGATGCAAGATCGCTCCCGGACGGCCATGGTGCCCACCGCGAAAGGGGTTAAGCGGCGGCACGGACCCGCGCGCCGATTGGGGCGACGCGCTTATGGCAAAATTCAGACGACCAGCTTGGCCGCGTAGATCAGGCTGCCCCGGCCCAACTGAGCCATGACCTGCGACCGGACGCTGTCGCCGACCGCGAAACAGCCCTGGCTGCGCCCCAACTTGCCGCGCGCCCCGGCCAGCGTGGGTTCGGCATACCAGGCACCATGCAGCACGATCGCCCGGCTCATCGCGTTGTCGTTGGTCGGATCGAGCCCCTGCAAGCGCTGCGACGGGCCATGTTTCCCGACATAGGGATCGGCCGTCAGGAACGCGCCCGAACAGGAGGCGTTGGAACCGGGCGCATTGGAAAAACGCTCCAGCCAGCCGCTATGATCCGGGTCCGACCCGCTGCCATGCGCCACCAGATAGGAGGTGGTGGTGCCATCCAGCAGATTGACGATGTGCAGCCGCGGCTCCGACGAGGGCGCTGCAAAATCGACCAGCGCCATGCGGTGCCGGTTGACGATCTGCGGATGCCGTTCCAGCGCCGCGCGCGCCTGCGCGAACAAAGCGGGCTTCACCAGTGCCGGCGGGGTCGGCGTGGTGAGCGGCGCGATCGGCTGGGCCGGCACCATGGGTTTCAGCGCGCGCATCGGCCCTGGCGCGGAGGCACGCGCGGTGCCAACAGCGCCCGCGACCAGGACGGAAGCGGAAAGGAGAAAACGGCGACGATCGGGGTTCATGGATGGTGCAACTAGGGTGCAGGCCCCGCCAAGGTCTTTACCGGAATTGGGCGCGGCGCACAAAGTCTTGCGCACATCCGTCCGGCCCGGCATTTTTGGCGGGCGGGGCACGTCGAAGCGGGAGAAGCGGGACATGGCCGGAACGCGGCTATCGAACGGCATCTATCGGGAAGCGGTCGCCACTATCGTGCGGCGCATCCAGAAGGCCCATGGCCTGTCCGACAGCCAGCTGGCGGAGCGGATCGGCTGTTCGGCCGGCACGGTCAAGAATGCCCGCAACGAGGCGAGCAATCTGGACGCCGTGACCCTTGCCAATATCGAGCAGGTTTTCGGCCCCGGCGCGATCGCCCCCTATCTGGCGCTGGCCGATGTTCGCGCCGTGCCGCTGGCGGCGCCAGTCTCGGTCGAGCGGCTGCACCCGACGCTGGCGATCGTCGAGGCGCTGCACCGGATCATCGAGAAGCAGATGCCCGACAGCGAAGGGGGCACCCGCATCACATCCCACGAACTGCTGACGATACTGAGCGAATTGCGCGAAGCACGCGGCGTGTTCGACGCCCTCATCATGATCGCCGATCCCGCGATCGACAGCGGCGAGATCAGCTTCCGCGACAAGGGCCGCAAGCGGCTGGCCGTGGTCCACAGCCAGGGCGGCACCATCACCCGCGCCGACATCATGCACAGCGAGGACGAGGACTGAGCCCTAGCGGCAGTCGATATGCGCGCCGTCCAGCCGGTGCAGGCGCAACGCCTTGCCGCGCGGTTCCGCCGTCACGAAAGGCCGCCAGGACGATCGGGGCTTCGGCAGTCCCACCGCGACCAGCCGGCTGTCATCGCGGATGATGGTCGCCCCCTCCGGCGTGCCGATCCGCACCGCCATCTCGCCGCATCGCCCCGCCCGGTCCGGCGCAGCATCATGGGCCAGTGCCGTCAGCACGGCGTTGCGCTCGGCATAGGCATCGCGCAGGCAGGCCGGCTGGTCGGGCGCGAAGGCGCAACGGTTGCGGCGTTGAAACCAGCCATCCTGCCGCTCGACATAATCGGACGCGGCATCCAGCAGCCGGGACTGATCCGCGCTGGGCACCCGGACGCGGGCATCGGCCGCCTTGAGCGCCGGGTCGGCGCAGACCAACCTGTCCACGACGAAGGCCGATCCTTCACAGCCGGCGAGATCGGCCGGGGTCGGTGGCGGCACGGCATCGGCCGCAACCGGCGCCAGGAACAACAGCAGGGAGCAGAGCCGGGCACGCATCATGACGTCAGCCTTTTCACGCGAGGCGCCGCGACCATAGGACAGCGACGCCCCGCCCGGCAATCGCCCGTCGTCAGCCCGCCGTCTTGGCAATCTCCGCCGCGTAGATTTGCGGCGCGCCGTCCATGTTGGAGCGGAAGATCATCCATTTGCCGTCGGGCGTGAAGGTGATGTTGGGCTCCAGCCGATAGTCATGCTTGCGCATGTCGACGATCTTCTCAACGCCGAAAGTGCCGGGCGCGATCAGGTCGGCGGCATTGTCGGCATGGATGCCGGCGACGTCGGGAATGGCCTGGGGCGTGAAGAGATAGAGATATTTGCCGTCGGGGGCATGGGCGACCATTTCGCTGTCGCCGCCGTCGCCGGAGAAATGCTGGAGGTCGGGCGCCTGGTTGTAGTGGACCGACCATTGGTTGCGGTCGACCTTGAACCATTGGCGATGCCCGGTCGCCAGTTCATAGCCGGCGAGCCAGAACACCTCGCCACGGGGGGTCTGCAGATCATACCAGATCCACTTGCCGTCGGGCGAGAAGAACTCGTGACCGGCGATTTCCATGTTCATCGTGCGCTTGTGGACCAGTTGCTGGCCGCTGCCGTCGGTGCGGATCGTCCAGATCCGGTCGACCTTGTGCCAGGGGCCTTCATGGCAATACATGATGAGGCCGGGGTCGGTCGGCGAGAACTGGATATGGTTGAGCCAGTCGGTCGAGGCGACCACCACCTTGCGTTCCCCGGTGCGGATGTCGATGGTGAAGATCTCCATCGGGATGCGCGCTTCCAGCCGTTCATTGAGGCGCACTTCCTTCGCCTCGGCAAAGCTGAGCGGCTTTCCGTCCGGACCGTTGGCGGCATAATTGGCCTGGCCGAACTGCTGCTTGATCTCGGGCGTGGCGCGCTTCTGGGTGCCGTCGGGCTGGAGCGGCTTGTCGCTCGCCGCCCATTGGCCCAGCAGCAGCGTCTCGTCCGCATTGATCGAGCCGATCGAACCGCGATCGACGGTCGCGATCTTGCGCACCTTGCCGCTGTCGATGTCGGCGGCATAAAGCGTCGTCGCGCCGGCGCCATCGTCGCGCCTGTGGCTGGCATAATAGGCGGTGCGCGTCTTGCGCCCGGTGAAGAGCAGCTGGATATCCTTGCCCTTGACCAGCGGCCTGATGCTCCAGTCGGCCAAGGTCAGCACCGAAATGCCGTCGGGGGTGGAGATCACCATCTTGTCGCCCTGCGGCGTATAGCTGTTCTGGTGGAAATAGAGGCTGGCGCTGCCGGGCGTATCGGTCAGCCGCAGCACGCGGTGGCCGGTGGTCTGGTCGACCCATTCGGCCACGGGCTTGGCCAGCGCCGGGGTCGTCGCGCTTACCGTCAGCGCCGCCATCAGGCCCATCATCATCGTCTTCATCTTAAGGCCCTTCATCATCGTCTTCATCTTAAGGCCCTTCATCATTTGGCAGCGTCAGCGAGCGCGTCGGGAATGAGCGCCAGATTCTCGATCGCGGCAAGGCCCCATTGCGAGGCCGCATTGGTGGAGACGTCCGGCCATTCGACGATCGGGCGGACATAGGCTGGTCCCTTGAGCGCCACGCGCGGATCGCCGGTCGACAGGCCCAGGCCTGCTTCGCCGCCGAGGAACTCCTTCCAGGCGCGCACCGCCAATTCCTTGTCACCAGTCTCGCGCGCGACATAGGCGGTCAGGCGCGAATGGCCTTCCTTGAGGTTGCGGCGGCCGAAGGGCTGGTCGAACTTCGCCTTCCATTCCTGCGGCGAGGCGTTGAACCAGCGGCAATAGTCGAGCCAGGCAGTGCGATAGCGCGGCACGTCGAGCAGGTCGAGAAGCTCGGCATTCACCTCCAGCGCACCGAACACGGCATTGAGGTGCGAGATGGACATCTTGTCGCCCGCCCCCATGAAGCGCCCGGTCTTGAGGTCATAGGGGGCGCTGCCCGCCAGCCAGCCATATTTGAGGCGACCGATGCTATCCATGCCGTTCAGCAGTCGCTCGCGCCATTTCCTGTCGCCGGTCCGCTCCCATTCGGTGAGCCAGGCCGAGGCGACCGAGCACCACATGGTGCCGAAGCTGAGGTCAATGACCCCGGCTGGCAGCGGTGTGCGCTGCGCCCCCGGCACCTTGCGGCCAATCTCGACATGCTCCAGCGCCAGGTCGGACGTCACCAGATCGCGCATCAGGTCGCCGGCCCGCTCGTCGGCGGTCAGATAATAGAAGATGCGGCGATACATGGCGTTGCTGACGCGCGGCTGCTTGCTGCTGTCGCTCCAGTGCTGGACGCCATGGCGCGTGCCCAGCCCCTTGAACCGGCCGAGATGATAGACGTCGACCTCGCCGGTATGGCGGGTCAGCGCCTCGGCAAAGCGGAAGGCGGCGGCATTGCCGGTGCGCAGCACGCTGGTCCAGAACCACAGGTCGGGCGACAATTCGCTATTGTCCCAGGCGAAGCCGCCAATGTCATAGCGCCAGACATGCCGGTCGAAATCATAGGTGTGCATGATGTCGCCATGGTTCCAGAAACCATACCAGCGGCGGCGATCCACCTCACCGACATAGAAGTCGACGAGATTTGTATTCTGGTCCTCGATCCGCGCCTTCATGGGGCTGGACCGGTCCGGCAGGCTCCAGATGCCGAACACGCCGGCTTCATGGATGCGGTCGGGCGTCACCATCAGCTGCGGCGGCACGGCGTTCGCCTGCGCCATCGCGGCCAGCGCATCGGCCGAAGGGGTAGCGGCGCAGGCCCAGAGCGTCAGCTCGCTGGTGCGGGCAACGCCGGTCGCGGCATCCCAGCCGGGCTCATAATCCTCATAGGTGATGTCGAGCCCTTCATTCTGGGCGTCATAGCCCTCCATCCCCAGGACGCCGCGATAGGAGCGCATGTCCATCGGCCTGGCGTCGGGCGACCAGAGCCAGGCGGTCAGCGTCGCCATGTCACTTTCGGCGTCGCGAATGCTGATCTGGGACGGGTGGCGCTGCCAGAAATAGCGGGTGGCGATCGCCGCGCCGCCCTGGGGCGAGCCGATATAGCCCAGGCCCTGCGATCGGCTGCCGGCAACGGAATCGACCCAGGCATGGCCATCCTGCGTCCGCTTGGCGATGGCGAAACCGTCGGCCGACAATTGGGTCAGGTCGAAATCGCCCCAGGTCGGGATGCGATCGAGCAGCTTGGCGACGCCGGGCGCCATCGCGTCCATCGGCACCGCCTTGCCGGCGATCTGCGCGGCGCGCACCGCCTTGCCCGGATCCCGGCGCAGGCCGGTGAGCGGCCGCACCGCTTCGCTGAACAGGCCATCGTCGGCGGTAGCGAGGCGGACATGACGGTCATGCGGGGCGCCGGCCATCGGCACGGCAGCGGTCAGGCCGATGCCGCTGATGAAATCCTTCGCCGGATCGCCATCGAAGATGAAGCTGTGGACGATGCGCAGATGATCCCCGCCGGCATGGGCATAGAGGCGCAGGGTGAAAGGCAAGATCTGCCGCCCCTGCCCTTCATGCCCCTGCCCTTCATGCCCCTGTCCTTCATGTATGCCGGTGAGCTTGACGACGGCGCGGACCGGCCCCTTTTGCTCGACCGTGGCGCTGGTGATGCGGCCGGTGAAGGGCGTGCGGGTGCCGCCTTCAGGCGCGCTGTCGACGCTGGCGACCAGGTTCAGGGGACCAACGACGGTGCGGCCGCCCTGCTGCGCCGACTGGATGATCGCAGTACCCGAGCGGCCGATGCTCCAGCGCAATGTGCCGACCTGAATCTCGATCCGGTCCGCCAGTTCGCGCACCAGCACCGGCGCCTGCGGCGCGGCGGGCTTGCCCGGCACCACGCGCAGCGCACCGGGCTGGCCGGTGCCGGCGGGCAGTGCATGGGCGGTCCATTTGATCGACCCGTCGGGCCAGGTGGCGAGCGTCCAGTGCTGCGAGGGCAGAGCGGTGCCATCGGCGCCCTGCACCGACAGCGGCTTGCCGGCGCGCAGCACGCCGCGCGGCCATGGCACGCCGAAGGTCTGGCCAAGCGAGAGCGGCGGGGCGGCATCGTCGATCCAGCGCACCGGCGTTTCCGGCATGGCGCCGCCGCGCGCACTGGTCGCCGCCTGCGCCGCGCCCGGCAGCAGCGCGGTCGCGCTCGCCATCAATCCCGCCTTCAGGCTGTCGCGCCGGCTGATCCCCGCCCTGATATCCACGTTGCTCTCCCTTTTATGTTGTTCAGATCTTGGTGATGGTGAAGTTGCGGACCTGGAGATGGCTCTGCGTCGTGCGCAGGCCGAAATGGCCGCTGCGATAGGGATCGGGATCGTCGAGCGTGAACAGGGTCGCCCCGTCCCGCTCCACCGCGACATGATATCCGTTGGCGATCAGGCCGATCGAAAACCACTGATTGGGCACCAGCATCGCTGCCTTGTCGGTGCGGTCATGTTCCGGCAGCAGCGGGCGATGGCCCGGTTCGCCGACATAGCGACGCATCCGCGTGGTGCTGTTCCGGTTGCCGCCAATGCCGACATAATAGGTGCGGAGGCTGTCATAATCCTCGAACGTGCCGCTGCGTGTGCGGCCGAGCGCCGATCCGCCGGCCGCCGCCGGGTCGCGCGCCATCCAGAAGGCGTTGACGTCGCTGACCTCGTCATAAGGGCCGCCATCCGACACGGCGCGCACATCATAGCGGATCGCGACCGGGCCCTTGAGCGCCTGACGGAACCAGAGCGTCAATCCTTTGGGCGCGACGATGTCGAGCAGGCCGTCCTGCGCGGTGACGCGCGCGTCGCCCACTGCCTCCAGCTGCCATTGTTTGAGGCCATGACGGAAATCGTCGCGCCAGAGCGGCTTGCGGCCAGCAGCGTTCAAGGGGCCGGCGATCGGCGCGAGGGCCAGCGATGCAAGGAGGGTGCGGCGAGAGAACATGGCAACCTGTCCCGCTTGATCTTGAAAAAATAATGCTGCGGGTCGGGCATGTCCCGACCCGCAGCCTGTCTCATGACCTGGGGGAGGCCAGGCCATGAGCGCCAATCAGAGCTTGAAGCGGATACCGCCATAGACGCGGCGGCCGACCGTCTCGATGATGGTGCGGCGTTCGACGCTGTTGGCATTTTCCTTGCGCGTCGCGTCGAGCAGGTTGACGCCTTCCAGGAACATCGAGATGCCCGGCATCAGCGTGACGTTGAGCGACGCATCGAGCTGGCCATAGGCTTCGCCGAACTCGGGATTATTGCCGCGGCCCTGCGCCGTGATCAGATATTTGGACCGCCAGTTATAGGCGCCCCGCAGGCTGACGACGTCGTCTTCATAATAGGCCGAGATATTGTAGGCATGGCGCGACAGGCCCTGGAAGGGCAGGGAATCGCCGGTGAAATAATCCTTCCCTTCGTAGCCGCTATCCTTGGAATAGGTATAGTTGGCGACCACGCCCATCTGCTTGAGCACCGGCACGTCGATGAAGTCGAACGCGATCTGCGCGCCGGCTTCCACGCCGTTGATCGTCACCTTCTGCGTGCCGTTGGTGGGCACGGTGATGGTGTAGGTCACGCCGCTGGCATCGGTGTAGGGCTCAGTCGTGTTCTGGATGAACGAACTGATTTCCTTGCGGAAATAGGTGACCGACGCGAAGCTGGTGCGGTTGATATAATATTCCAGACCCGCATCATATTGGCGGGCGCGGAACGGCTGGAGATCCGGGTTGCCGCGCGAACCCGACAGGCCGACCACGTCGATGGTGAAGCGCGGGGCCAGCTGCTGCGGCAGCGGACGGGCCATCACTTCGGTCGCGGTCGCACGCGCCATCAGCTTGTTGGGGATGAGTTCCGCCTTCATGTTGATCGAGGGCAGGAATTCGGTGCTGTTGCTGTCATAGGATACGGGCGAGATCACGCCACCGGTGCTGAGATAGCCCGAGGTGTTGACCTTGGTATTGACGACGCGGGCGCCGATCACGCCGCTGACGGGCACGGCCCCGACGTCGAAGGCAAAGCTGGCCTGGCCATAGCCGGCCAGATTGCGTTCGCCGACCTTCCAGGTGTCGGTATAGACCTGGCAGGTGCCGTCGGCATTGGCCGGGCAGCCGCCTTCCGCGAACGGATCGGGAATGCCGACCGCATCGGCCACGCCCTGGGTCATGTTGAGCCAGCCGCTATAATCGCCGGTGAAGCCCAGATTGCCGGTGTGGAAGAAGGGCGAGGTGCCGAGCGCCGCATTGCCGCTGACGATGCTGTCGATCTGTGCCTGCACCGCCGGATCGCTGAAGCCATTGAGCGTCGTGGTGCGGGTGTAGAAGCGGCTCTTGACCGTCAGGTCACGATACTGGCCACCGATCTTGAACGAGGTGAACAGGCCACCGTCGGTCTTGTACTCGGCGTCCAGCTTGGCCATCTTCTCGGTCTGGTCGTCATAGCGCGGACGGCGCAGCACGGTCAGCTGGTTGATGCCGGCCGTGGTGGTCGGATCATTGGGCAGGATGATGTTCGGCGCATTCTGGCCGTTGCTATAGTCGACGATCAGGCTGGACATGCCGGTGACGGCCGCGGTCGCATTGATCTCGTTATTATAGGCCTTGGCCTTGGACAGCGAGATTTTCGGCGTCAGCGTCAGGTTGCCGGTCGTCCAGTCGGCGCCCAGCGCGACATTATAGGTGGTACGCTTGATGTCGCCCAGAATGTTGCGATAGGACACGCCCAGCTGGCTGGTCTGCGCCTTCGACGTATTGTTGGTCATCACCAGATACTCGACCGTATTGTCCGGGCCGATGATGGTGTTTTCCGTGTCGACGATGCCGCCGCTGGTGCCGGTCTGCAGATATTGCGAGGTCACCGACTGGATCGACTTGGTCCAGTTGCTTTCGACATAGGCCTTGAAATCGTCGCTCGGGCGCCATTCCAGGATGCCGTTCAGCGCATAGCGGCGGGTTTCCAGGCGGTTGATGACATAGCGCGGAATGTCGGGGAAGAAATCGCCGACGCCGTCATTGTTGAGGTCATAGGCCTGCATGCCGGCCGTATTGGGATCGCTGTCCAGCTGGACCCAGCCGGTGGTGCGCGCCTGATGGCTTTCGACATTGCGGTTCTCGAACGTGCCCGACACCAGCACGCCGATCGTGCCATTGGCGAAGGTGTCGCTGCCGATCAGCGCCAGGCGCGGATCCATATGGTCGCCGATATCGGCATAGATGGCCTGGGCGGAACCGGCCAGATAGGGCTTGCCGCCATTGTCAAACGGCCGGCGGGTGATGACGCGCACGGTGCCGCCGACGCCGCCTTCGGTCATGTCGGCGGTGGCCGACTTCACCACTTCCAGGCGGTTGACGAATTCGGAGGGCAGATCGCGGAAATCGACATCGCGGCCGCCGCCCACGGTGGTGGACAGGGCGGTGACGCCGTTGATCTCGACGCGGTTCAGTGACGGATCGGCGCCGCGGATGGTGATGCCGGAGCCTTCACCGTCGGAACGGGTCAGCTGGACGCCGGTCACGCGCTGCAGCGCTTCACCGACATTCTTGTCCGGGAACTTGCCAATATCCTCGGCCGAAATCGCGTCCAGAACCTGTGCGGCATTGCGCTTGGCGTTGAGCGCGCCCTGAAGGCTGGAACGGATACCGGTGACGACGATATCCTCGCTGCTCGCTTCGGGCGCCTGCTGAGGCTGTTCGGACTGCTGCTGGTCTTGTGCCGCGGCCGGCATGGCGCCCAGCAGGACGGCGGCGACGGCCGACGTCGACAACAAGGCGCGATAATTGGAAAACCTCACTTAAACATCCTCCCTATGCGTGCCCCCCCGTTTGGGCACGGGTTTGAGGTCGACCGCGACCAGACCCCGCCGCGACAACCCTTTGATATCCCATATATTGGGTCTTTATATCTATATATGGACATACAGCCATGGCGCTGCTTTTGCGACGAAACGAGCCTTATCATCGATGAACGGTTGCGATAACGGACCATAGTTCCACCATATGGACCATGCAGCGTTGTCAGCGGCTTAGGCGCGAATCTGGAAGCACCAGTCACGCAGGATCTGCTGGAGGGCCAAGCGCCAGCCTGTTCCGGAATGTGGTATGGGCGTGCCGCTCAGGCGGCGGGGCGCGCCAACAAAGCATGCAATGGCTGTGCAACGGCGATGTCCGCCTGATCTTCGATCAGCCAGCATTCGCCCGACACCCAGGGCTGGCCATCGATCAGCCCGCTACCCTGCAATGGAATGAACCAGAACGGCCCCTGATCCGGCTGAAGCAGTTCGCCGGCACCATGAACCAGACTTTCAAGCGTGAAGGGCGCGCCGGCCTCCTCCACCAGCATCGTGGCGCTATCGCTGGTCACATGTTGCGCCAGCCGGCCATAGGGCGCTGGGTCACTGACGGCCATGCCCGCATCCAGATGCAGTTCGCGCGGACGACCATAATCGAACAGGCGGTAGGTCACGTCGTTATTCTGCTGCACTTCGACGAGGGTGATGCCGCCGCCGATGGCATGGATCGTGCCTGCCGGAATATAGTAGAAATCGCCCGGCTTCACCGGCTTCCAGTCGATCAGCTGCTCAATCGACCCATCCAGCGCGGCCGCTCTCAACGCATCGGTATCGACCGGTCGGGTCAGGCCGATACCCAGCCGGGCGTCTCCTTCGGCTGCCAGCACATACCAGCATTCCGACTTGCCGCCAGCCAGCCCCATGGCCTGCGCCTGGGCATCGTCGGGATGGACCTGCACCGACAATTTCTCGCTGGTGAAGAGATATTTGACGAGCAGCGGCTGGGGCATATCGGGGGCCGCCGTGAACCAGATCTCGCCCACGCGGCGATCGGCATTCAACCCAAAGCGCGCAGGCAAATCCCTGCGTCCCCAAGGCTTTTCGACGGTGCTCGGAATCAGGCGATAGGACGACATGCCCAAGGCCATAGCAGAATGGCAATCGCTGTCATGTCATCATCCGTGCCAAGCCGATTTTGTCTTCCGTTATCTAGTAATTCCCGACCGGGCGCATGTATCAGCCCGCCAGCCCCTTGATATCGGCGGTCAGGTCCAGCACTTCCCCAGCCTCGAAACTGGCGACCGGATAGGCGCAGTAATCGGCGGCATAATAGGCGCTGGGGCGATGGTTGCCCGATGCGCCCAGGCCGCCGAACGGCATCGCCCCGCTGGCGCCGGTGGTCGGCCGGTTGCGGTTGACGACGCCGGCGCGGCTTTCCAGCAGGAACCGGTCCCATAGCGCATCGTCGGCGGAAACAAGCCCCGCCGCCAGGCCGTAGCGGGTCGCATTGGCGGCCGCGATCGCCGCGTCGAAATCGGCGACGCGGATCACCTGCAGCAGCGGTGCGAAAATCTCCTCGTCGGGGGCATTCACCCCGGTCATGTCGATGATGCCCGGCGTCAGGAAGGCCGCGCCCAGGTCCGCCGGCTGTTCCAGCGGCAGCAATTCGACGCCGCCCAGCGCCAGCAGCGCGGCATGGCGCGCTTTGGCATGGGCCGCCGCCTCAGCGGAGATCAGCGCGCCCATATAGGGTTCGGGCTGGCTGTCCCAGGCGCCGATCGTCAGCCGCCGGGCCAGCGCCACCGTTGCGTCGAGGATCGCGTCGCCCGCCACGCCCTTCGGCAGGATCAGCCGGCGGGCGCAGGAACAGCGCTGGCCTGCCGTGATGAAGGCCGACTGGACGATGATCGAGGCGACCGCCTGCGCATCGCCATCCCAGGCGACCAGCGGATTATTGCCGCCTAGCTCCAGCGCCAGGATCACCCCCGGCCGATCGGCCATGACGCGGGTGAAATGCGCGCCCGCGCCCGCCGATCCGGTGAACAACAGACCGTCGATATCCTGGGCGATCAATGCCGCGCCGGTGTCCCGCCCGCCCTGCAACAAGGTGAAGACGCCATCGGGCAGGCCGGCGTCGCGAAACGCCTGCGCCATCAGTTCGCCCACCAGCGGGGTCAGTTCGGACGGCTTGAAGATGACCACATCGCCCGCCAGCAGCGCCGGCACGATATGGCCGTTGGGCAGATGACCCGGGAAGTTATAGGGGCCGAGCACCGCCATCACGCCATGCGGCTTGTGGCGCAACACCGCCCGGCCGAACGGGGTCGCCTGCTCGCGCGATCCGGCGCGTTCGGCTTGCGCCGCGATCGAAATGTCGACCTTGCCGATCATCGAGGCGATTTCGGTCTTCGCCTCCCATAGCGGCTTGCCGGTCTCCCGCGCGATCGCCTTGGCAAAGGCGTCGCTGCGGTCCGACAGCAGCGCCTTGTAGCGCCGGACATGATCCTCGCGTTCGACCTGTGGCAGTGCCGCCCAGGCCGGAAAGGCAGCGCGGGCGCGCGTCACGGCCGCCGCGCAGGTCGCGGCATCAGCCGCCTCCCCTTCCCACAGGAGCGTGTCGCTGGCCGGGTCGATCGAACGGAAAATCATATGGCCTCCAGAAAGCGGGACAAGGATAGCGCACCCCTTTCCAGCCTCCTAGCGCCTTGCGGGCGCGGCGGGATAATGAATCCCGCCGCGCCCTTCATGCCGATCCGGAATAAGCGGTGCCTATTCCAGATAGGTGGTGCGCAGCGCCGCAATGTCCACCGGCGTCAGGCCGATTTCCTGAGCCAGATAGGCATCCACCGATCCCCAGCGCTTGTCGATTTCGGCGAAGGCATAGGTCAGGAAGGGCGTGCCGTCGGGCAGCACCAGCGGATTGGCCTTGGCCATCGCTCCGCCCTTCTGCATCTGTGCGAACATGCCGGCGACCGGGCTGCTCTGCGCGACGGCATCGCTCATCAGCGGCACTTCATATTGCGGGCGGCGCGACGGGGTCGAGAGCACATAGTCGCGATAGATGACATCGCGCGGCACGCCCAGCGCCGACAGGATCATCGCGCTGACAAAGCCGGTGCGGTCCTGCCCGGCCGAGCAGTTATAGAGCAGCGGCCCGTCCTTCGACAGCAGCCGGGCGAAGATGATACGCAGTTGCGGCTTCAACTGGGTCGGCAGGCTGCGATAGGTGCCGGCATAGGCCTCGACCTGCTTGGCCGGGTCCATATTCCTGGGATCGAACTTCATGCCCTGCATCATCGCGGCCATCGAATAGCCAACGGCATTATAGGGGATGCCGTCCAGCTTGGTCGGAGCGAACAGCCGTTCCTCATCCGAACGCAGGTCGACCAGATTGGCGACGCCCAGCGCCTTCACCTGCGCCACGTCGGCCGGGGTCAGCATCGCCTGGCCGCCCGAACGATAGATCTGGCCCCAGCGGACATGCTTGCCGCCGGCCGCCGGATAGCCGCCCAGATCACGGAAGTTGGAGGATTGCTCCATCACCAGCACGCGCTCGGCCACGCGGGTCACCGCGCCGCTCTTGCTGTCGCGCAGCAGGAAATAGGCGCGGGTGCCCGGCGCGACCTGCACCTCCTGCACGCCATCCTTGTCCCTGGCCGAAAGCAGCGTGGCGCTGGCAATGGGGGCATCGGGGCGATCGGCCTGCAGCAGATCGACCGGATCGGCATCGCTCCAGCGGATCGCCAGCTTGTCGGGCGCCACCCGCTCCACCACCGGGTCAGCGATGGTGCCGGCGAAGGCTGCGGCTGACATCGTCAGGGGCAGCGCCGCCAGCGCGGCGCGGATCATCATCTTGCGCATGTTCGTCTCTCTCCCTCTATTTTAGAAGCGCACCGTGGCTTCCAGGCCATAGGTGCGCGGTTCGTTGAAAATGCCCAGTTGCAGCGACGAAGAGCCGGTCTGGAAGAAGGTGTGCTGTTCGTTGAACAGGTTGCGCGACCAGGCCGAAATCTGGAGCTTGGCGTCGCCCTTGAGCGCGATGTCGGCGAGCGACAGGCGGGCATTCACCAGGAAGGAAGAGTTGGTCAGCGCCGCGTCGCTCGACTGGGAATGATAGCCATCGCCGCCATTGGCATCGACATGGGCGCGCAGCGTCGCCCAATCGAGCGGCAAGCTATAGTCGATCGCGCCGCTGAAGGCGTTCTTGGGCGTGTAGACCACGAACACGGTTTGCAGCGCATTGCCGGCAAAGGGATTGGCCGCCTGTGCCAGATCGCCCTTGGTATAGGCATAGGCGGCGGTCAGCGTCAGCCCCTCGACCGGCATCACCACCAGATCCGCCTCGAAGCCCTTGATCGTGCCATGGCCGTCGACATTGACGGTCTCGATCGTGGTGCGGGTCGGGCCGCCCGGCACTTCGGACAGCACCGCGTTGAAGTCGATCTGCTGATTCTTGTAGATCGTCTTGTAGGCGGCCAGGTTCAGCCGGACATGATGGTCGAGAAACTCGCCCTTGAAGCCGATTTCGGAGGTTTCGACCTCCTCGGGCTTATAGGCGCGATAGGTGACGGAGCGCGAATTGGCGCCGCCCGCGCGATAGGCCGTCCCCCATTTGCCATAGAGATGGATATTGTCGGTCGCGTCGAACGCCAGAGTGACGGTCGGGTCGATGCGGCTGCTGGAAATGTCGAAGCGGAAATCCTTGTCGACGCCATTGACCTTGAACAGGTCGCCGCTCTTCTTGTCACGGGTATAGCGCGCGCCGCCGGTCAGGTGCAGCGCATCGTCGAGGATCGCCGGGGTCCAGGTCGCCTGGCCATAGAGGGCGAAACTGTCTGCCTTGGCGTCGCTGGCGCGATCGGGATAGGGCGTGACCTGGCCGGCTTCCAGCGTCGGCAGGCGGGTCGGCGCGTCGGCCGCGGTTGCGCCCCACTGCATGGTATAGGGCGCCCAGGCCCAATCCTCGCCCTTTTCATGATAATAATAGGCGCCGGCGACGAAATCGATGCGCGAGGTCGAGCCCACCAGCTGCACTTCCTGGCTGAACTGGTTCTGGTCGAGGCCCGCCAGGCTGTAGCGCGCGAACTTGGCATAGGGCGCAAAGGCGCCCTGATGCGCGCCGCCATTGTCATATTGGCTCTGGCTCAGTTCGCGATAGGAGGTGATGGAGCGCAGGTTGATGCCATCGGCGACCTGCCAGTCCATATGCAGCGCATGGCCATGGGTCTTGCCGATGCTCTTCTGGATCGGCACGCCGATGTCCGCGGTCCTGGCGCGATCGGGCTGGACCTCGACCATGTCCGCGACCGGCAGACGGTCCGACTTGCCCAGCATCTGGAAATAATAGGGCGTGCTGGCGTCATAGGAGGTGTCGAAATCATATTGGGCGGAGAAGCGGCTGCTCGGTTCCCACAGGATCGCGCCGTGCATGCCGCGCTGGTCGAGCTGGTTATAATCCTCCTCGCCCGCCATCGGATTGTCGGTGGTGCCGCCGCGCTTGGTGACCAGCGCATCCAGCTTGACGCTGACATTGGCGAAGCTGGGCAGGTCGAGATGGGTTTCGACCTTGTAGCCGTCATAGTTCATGACGCCCATCGTCTGGCTGAGGTGAAACTCGCCGCTCGGCTTTTTGCTGACGATGCTGAGCGCGCCGCCGGTCGAATTGCGGCCGAACAGCGTGCCCTGCGGCCCCTTCAGCACCTCGATCCGTTCGATGTCGAACAGGGCGGTGCCCAGCCCCTGCGAGCGGCCGAGATAGACGCCGTCGATATAGATGCCGACGCCCGCGTCGCGGCTGGGCTGGTTGGCGTCGAACGGCACGATGCCGCGGATGCCGACGGTCAGCGCCGAATTGCGCGAGGCGAAGGGGGCGATGCGCAGCGACGGCACCGCGCCGTCGCCCAGATCCTTCAGGCTCACCACGCTGCGCGCCTTGAGATCATCGCTGCCGAGCACCGAAATGGCGATCGGCGTCTTCTGCAGATTGGTCTCGGTCTTCTGTGCGGTGACGACAATCGAACCAAGGCCGGCATCCCCTTCGTCAAGCGGGGCGTCCTCCGCATGGGCCTGAGCCACGAAGCCCGCCCCCATCAGCCC
>NZ_NOIW01000103.1:0-18634 GCF_002708645.1 Sphingobium sp. IP1 | reverse complement strand
TCCCGGTCGATTCCATCCGGCCCTTCGTCGGCAAGGGCGCCAAGGTGATGCTGCAGCGCGCGCTCGACGCGTCGGGCGGCTATGACGAGGCGATCCTCGGCCAGACGCTGCCGATCCTGCTCGATTATTATGCGCAGAATCTGGCGCTCCACTCCCTGCCCTATCCCGGCATGATGGCGATGCTGGATGCGCTGGCGGAGCGCGGCGTGAAGCTCGCCATCTGCACCAACAAGGCGGAACGCTTCACGATTCCCTTGCTGCACCAACTGGGCCTGTTCGACCGTTTCGCCTCGGTCGTGGCCGGTGACACGGTCGGCATTGCCAAGCCCGATCCGGCGCCGATCCATGCAATGATCGAGCGGGCCGGCGGCGGCCGCACCATCTTCCTGGGCGACACGATCAACGACATTGCCGGCGCCCGCAATGCCGGCATTCCCAGCATCGCGGTCAGCTTCGGCTTCCTCGACGGCCCGGTCGAAAATCTGGAGGCCGACGGCGTGATCCACCATTTCGACGAACTGGTGCCGATGCTGGAAGCCTGGCCGGCATGAGCTTGCGCCTGGAGCGGGATGGCGCGGTCGCCCGGCTGCTGATCGACCGGGCCGATCGCCGCAACGCCATGACCCAGGCGATGTGGGAGGCGATGCCCCATATGGTCGCCGATGCCATGGCCGACGCGGATATCCGCGTGCTGATCCTCGCCTCGGCCACGCCCGGCCTGTTCTGCGCCGGCGCCGACATCAACGAATTTGCCGCCTGTTCGGGCGACGCTGACTGGCGCGCCGCCAACCAGGCCGCGATCCGCGCCAGCCATTATGCGCTGGCCCATGCGGAAAAGCCGGTGATCGCCGCGATCGACGGCGATTGTGTCGGCGGCGGATGCGGGTTGGCGATCGCCTGCGACCTGCGCATCGCGGCGCCCACCGCGCGACTGGGCATCACCCCGGCCAAGCTCGGCATCGTCTATTCGCTGTTCGACACCCGCCTGCTGGTCGATCTGGTCGGGCCGGCACGGGCCAAGCGCATCCTGTTCACCGGTGCGCTGCACGATGCCGAGGCGGCGCTTGCCATCGGCCTGGTCGACGAGATCGCGGCCGATCCGCTGGCCGCTGCTGACGCATTGGCCCGCGAGATTGCCGCCAATGCCCAGCATAGCGTGCGCGCATCCAAGGCGATGGTCCGCCGCATCCTCGACGGACAGGCGGATGACGACATGGTGACGCTGGAAATGTTCCGCGATGCCTTCACCTATCCCGACTTTGCCGAAGGGGTTGCGGCGTTCCGCGAGAAGCGCAAGCCGCATTTCTGATGCGGGTTAGGCAGTTTCCCCGCTCGGCCCGTCGCAACCGTTACGCTCTCTTAACCATCGACATTTACCGGATAATGCAGGATGGCGTTCCTGCATGACGTGACGTCATGCCGTCATGCTGCACAAAGGATCGGTCGCGCTTCGTGGGTGAGAATTTCGCCTTCTTCCTGCCCATCATGATGGCCAGCTTCGGCGTCGCCTTCCTCATCGTCTGGGGCTGGGGGGCGCGCGAAGCGGGCTGGTGGAGCGGTGCCTTCTTCAGCGTCGCCATGGGCTTTGCCGTGCCGGTCGCGTTCGACTTCCTGCCGACCGACCTGTGGGGCATCGTCGCCGACACCGCCTTTGCCACCGGATTCCTGCTGTTCAGCCAGGCGCTGCTGACGCGCTGGCGCCCCAATTGGGTGCTGGGGCTGCGCATCGCCATCTGGGCGATATCGATCCTGATCTGCAGCTTTGCAGTGATGCGGGACATCGTCCCGCTGGAACTGGTGTCGTCCGACTTCGGCTGCTTCCTGCTGATTTCCATTCCGCTGATCGCGGGCCGTGGCCAGTTGCGCGGCTGGCCCGATCGCGCCCTCTATGCCGCCGTCACGCTGGTGGCGCTCGACAATCTGCTGCGCGGCAGCAGCGTGTCCTTCACCCTGCCCAGCGGCGTCGCGTTCCGCGACAGCCAATATGCCTTCCTGATGCAGGCATTGGCCTGCATGTTCGGCTTGTTCCTCGCCCTATCAGCGCTCGCGGCGGCCATGCAGGACGTTCTCACCCGTTACCGCCATGATGCCCATGTTGATCCGCTGTCGGGCCTGCTCAATCGCCGCGGGTTCGAGGAAGCAGTCGCGCGCCATGATGCCAGCGGCAGCCTGATCGCCTGCGACATCGACCATTTCAAGCGGGTCAACGACGCCCATGGCCATGGGCTGGGCGACCGGGTGATCGTCGCGCTGGCCGACGCGCTTCGGGCGCTGGCCCCGGCCGATGCGGTCATCGCCCGCTTCGGCGGCGAGGAGTTCATCCTCTTCCTGCCCGGCGCAGACCCCGCCATGGCGACCGGCATTGCCGATGCCATCCGGCTGCGCTTTGCCGAACAGGCGGCAAGCCGGCTTGGCCTGCCCGGCCCGCTCACCGCCAGCTTCGGCCTCACCAGCCTGCATCGTGCCGACCGCTCGATCCATGACGCGATCGCACGGGCCGACAGCGCACTCTATGAAGCGAAGGAAAAGGGCCGCAACCGCGTCGCCATTCGGCCCGCGCTGGCGCCCGCCGGCGATGCTCAGTCGAGCCGTGCCATCGCCTGAAGAAAGGCGTCCCGTGTCGCCTGGCGCTTGAGCCGCCGCCGTCGCAGCAGGATCGCGACCGCGCCGAAGGGCAGGCACACCGCCAGCCCCAGGGCCGTCTGCGGCAATATCTGCAGCGTCATTTCGGGATGGCGGACGATCGCGATGATGTCGGCCAGCGCGGTCAGCAGCGAAAAGATGATCCACAGCGCAAAGAACAACCGCTCAGGATTGGCCGAGGGCACCGACTGGCTGGAGGGGAACTGGTTCATGCGCGTCCGATAGAACAGCGCGCGTCCTTCCCCAAAAGAAAAAGGCCCCCGCTTGGCGGAGGCCCCTTCCCTTATCCTGCGAGAGCGCAGTCGATCACATGTGGATCGGCTTGCCGGTCACGGCCATTGCCGCTTCCTTGATCGCTTCGCTGTGCGTCGGGTGCGCATGGCAGGTGTAAGCGATGTCTTCGCTCGACGCGCCGAATTCCATGGCCTGCGCCGCCTGCGCGATCATCGTGCCGGCGACGGTGGCGATGATCCACACGCCCAGCACCTTGTCGGTTTCGGCGTCGGCGATGATCTTCACGAAGCCGTCGGGCTCGTGATTCGTCTTCGCGCGGCTGTTCGCCATCATCGGGAACTTGCCGACCTTGACGGCGCCACGTTCCTTGGCGGCTTCCTCGGTCAGGCCCACGCCCGCGATTTCCGGCTTGGTGTAAACCACCGAGGGGATCACGTCATGGTTCACGATGCCGGTCAGGCCCGCGATATTCTCGGCGACGGCAATGCCTTCGTCCTCAGCCTTGTGCGCCAGCATCGGGCCGGGGATGACGTCGCCAATCGCCCAGACGCCCGGAACCTTGGTGCCGAACTCATGATCGGTCTCGATCTGACCGCGCGCGTTCAGTTCCAGGCCGATCTTGTCGAGGCCCAGGCCCTCGGTGTTGGGACGGCGACCGATCGACACCAGGACAACGTCCGCTTCGATCTTCTCGGCTTCGCCACCGGCGGCGGGTTCCACGGTCAGGGTCACGCCCGACTTGCCGACTTCGGCGCCGGTCACCTTGGTGCCGAGCTTATATTCGAAGCCCTGCTTCTTGAAGATCTTGTTGGCTTCCTTGCGGACTTCGCCGTCCATGCCGGGCAGGATCTGGTCGAGATATTCGACCACGGTCACCTTGGCGCCCAGGCGCTTCCACACCGAACCCAGTTCCAGACCGATGACGCCGCCGCCGACGACGACCAGATGACCCGGAACCTTGTCCAGTTCCAGCGCGCCGGTCGAATCGACGATCTTGCCGCCTGCATTGTCCACGGCCACGCCGGGCAGCGGGGCGACCGACGAACCGGTGGCGATGACGATGTTCTTCGCCGTCACCTTCTCGCCATTCACTTCGACGGTGTTGGCGCCGGTGAAGCTGGCCAGGCCCTTGAGCCAGGTCACCTTGTTCTTCTTGAACAGATATTCGATGCCGCCGGTCAGGCCCTTGATGGCATCGACGCGCTGGCCCTGCATGGTGGGCAGGTCCAGGCTCATCTTGTCGATCTTGACGCCCAGCTTGGCGAGCGCGCCGTTGGCGGCCTCGTCATAGAGTTCCGAGGCGTGCAGCAGCGCCTTCGACGGGATGCAGCCGACGTTGAGGCAGGTGCCGCCCAGCGTCTCGCGGCTTTCGGCGCAGGCGGTCTTCAGGCCCAGCTGCGCAGCGCGGATCGCGGCGACATAGCCACCCGGGCCAGCACCGATAACCAGGACGTCATAATCGAAATCGGACATGGGGTTTTCCCTTCTCCAGTCATGCCAGCCTAACTGGCATCGCTCTGCCCCAAATCAAGGGCAAGAGGCGCCCCGGCCGAAGCCGGGGCAACAATAAATGGTGATTATTACAGGTCGATCAGCAGACGGGTCGGATCCTCGATCGCGTTCTTGACCGCGACAAGGAAGGTCACCGCTTCACGACCGTCGATCAGGCGATGGTCATAGCTGAGCGCCAGATACATCATCGGGCGGATCACGATCTGGCCGTTACGGACGACCGGACGGTCCTCGATGCGGTGCAGGCCCAGAACCGCCGACTGGGGTGGGTTGATGATCGGGCTGGACAGCAGCGAACCGAACACGCCGCCGTTGGAGATGGTGAAGGTGCCGCCCTTCATATCTTCCATCGTCAGCTTGCCTTCCTTGGCCTTCTTGCCGAAGCCGCCGATGGTCTTTTCGATGGCAGCGACGCTCAGGCTTTCCGCATTGCGGATGACCGGAACGACCAGGCCGGTCGGGGCCGAGACGGCGACCGAGATGTCGGCGAAGTCGTTATAGACGATCTCGTCGCCTTCGATCTGCGCGTTGACGCCCGGAATGTCCTTCAGCGCCATGCAGACGGCCTTGGTGAAGAAGCCCATGAAGCCCAGACGGACGCCATGCTTCTTCTCGAACAGATCCTTGTACTTGGCGCGCGCCTCGATAACGTTGGTCATGTCGACGTCGTTGTACGTGGTCAGCAGGGCAGCGTTGTTCTGGGCTTCCTTCAGACGCTTGGCGACGGTCTGACGCAGGCGGGTCATCTTGACGCGTTCCTGCTTGCGGCTGGGGCCAGCGGCCGGGGCGTCGGCGGCAGGCGCCGAAGCCGGGGTCGCGGCAGCCGCCTTGGCGGTGCCGGAGGCGACGGCAGCCATGACGTCGTCCTTGGTCAGGCGGCCGTCCTTGCCGGTGCCCTTGATCTTGCTCGGGTCAAGACCATGCTCCAGCACCAGGCGGCGGACCGCCGGCGACAGGGTCAGGCTGCCGCCCTCTTCGTCGTCCGATGCAGCGGGAGCCGAAGCGGCCGGCGCGGGCGCAGCGGCTTCCGCCTTGGCAGCGGGAGCAGCGGCAGCAGCCGGTGCGGCGGCAGCGGCAGCGCCTTCGTTCACATAGGCCAGCAGCGCGCCGACCTCGACCGTGTCGCCTTCCTTGGCGACCAGATCACCCATGACACCGGCGACCGGCGAGGGCACGTCGACCGCGACCTTGTCGGTTTCCAGGCTGACGATCGGCTCGTCGGCCTTGACCGCTTCACCCGGCTTTTTGAGCCACTGACCGACGGTTGCTTCGGTAACGGATTCGCCCAGCGTGGGGACTTTGACTTCGGTTGCCATGTGCTTTCTCAGCCTTTCTTCTGGCGACGGATTTCTTCACGAACGCTGTGACCCAGCGCATCGGCGACGAGGGCGCCCTGTTCGGACACATGGCGCGAGGCCAGGCCCGTGGCAGGCGATGCCGAAGCCTTGCGGCCGGCATAGCGGGCGCGCATCGGCGCCTTGCCGGCCTTGGCCAGCGCTTCCTCGATATAGGGTTCGACGAAGAACCAGGCGCCGTTGTTGCGCGGTTCTTCCTGACACCAGACGACCTCGTCCAGATTGGTCATGCGCTCGATGCGCGTGGCCAGTGCGTCGGTGGCGAACGGATAAATCTGTTCGATACGGACGATCTGGGTGTTGGCGTCGCCGGCGGCGTCGCGGGCTTCCATCAGGTCGTAGAAGACCTTGCCCGAGCAGAGCACCAGGCGCTTGGTATCCTTGTCGGCCGACCCATTGGGGTCCGACAGGATGCGCTTGAAGTGCGTTTCGCCCAGGAAGTCCTCGGCCTTGCTGACGGCAGCCTTGTGACGCAGCAGCGACTTGGGCGCCATGATGATGAGCGGCTTGCGGAAGGGCCGCAGCATCTGGCGACGCAGCGCGTGGAAGTAATTGGCCGGGGTCGTGATGTTCGCGACCTGGATATTGCCTTCGGCGCAGAGCTGCAGATAGCGTTCCAGACGCGCCGAGCTATGCTCGGGGCCCTGACCTTCATAACCGTGCGGCAGCAGGCAGACGAGGCCGTTGGACCGCAGCCACTTGGTTTCCGACGACGCGATATACTGGTCGAAGATGATCTGCGCACCGTTGGCGAAATCGCCGAACTGCGCTTCCCAGATCACCAGGCTCTTCGGGTCCGCCAAAGCGAAACCATATTCGAAGCCCAGCACGCCATATTCGGACAAAGGCGAGTCCAGCACTTCGAAACGGCCATGCGGCACGGTCGAGAGCGGGACATACTTGGCCTCGGTGTCCTGGTCGGTCCAGACCGCGTGACGCTGGCTGAAGGTGCCGCGACCCGAGTCCTGACCCGACAGGCGAACGCCATAGCCTTCCGACAGCAGCGAACCGAAGGCCAGCGCCTCGCCGGTCGCCCAGTCGAAATTGGCACCCGACTTGAACATCTCGGCCTTGGCATCCAGCACGCGCTTCAGCGTCTTGTGGACATTATGGCCTTCGGGAACGGTGGTCAGCGTCCGGCCCAGGCTGTCGAACAGCTTCTGGTTGATCGCCGATTCCACGCTCTGGCGCGCGGTTTCGGCATCGGCCGGCTTGTGCAGGCCCGACCAGCGACCGGCGAACCAGTCGGCCTTGTTGGCCTTGTAGCTCTTGGCGGCTTCGAACTCGTCTTCCAGATGGGCGACGAACTCGTCGGTCGAACCGGAGACGAACGCGTCGTCCACCACGCCTTCCGCCTTCAGGCGCGCGGCATAAATGTCGCTGACCGGCGGATGCTGACGGATTTCCTTGTACATCAGCGGCTGGGTGAAGCCCGGCTCGTCGCCTTCGTTATGACCGAAGCGGCGATAGCACCACATGTCGACGACGACGTCACGATGGAATTTCTGGCGATATTCCATGGCCAGCTTGGTCGCGAAGGTCACGGCTTCGGGATCGTCGCCATTGACGTGCAGGATCGGCGCCTGGACACCCTTCGCCACGTCCGACGGATAGGGCGAGCCGCGCGAGAATTGCGGGCTGGTGGTGAAGCCGATCTGGTTGTTGATGATGAAGTGGACGCAGCCGCCGGTGTTGTAGCCGCTGACGCCCGAGAAGCCGAGGCATTCCCAGACGATGCCCTGGCCGGCAAAGGCCGCGTCGCCGTGGATCAGCACGGGCAGAACCTGCTCATGCTTGGTAAGGTCGTCGCGGAAGGTCTGCTGCGCGCGGACCTTGCCCAGCACCACCGGATCGACGGTTTCAAGGTGCGACGGGTTGGGAACCAGCGACATGTGGACCTTGACGCCGTCGAACTCACGGTCGGTCGAGGTGCCGAGATGATATTTCACGTCGCCCGAACCACCCACGTCTTCGGGGTTGGCGGTGCCGCCCGAGAATTCGTGGAAAATGACGCGAAAGCCCTTGGCCATGACGTTGGCAAGGACGTTCAGGCGGCCGCGATGGGCCATGCCGAACACGATCTCGCGCACGCCCGATGCGCCGCCATATTTGATGACCGCTTCGAGCGCGGGGATCATGGACTCGCCACCGTCGAGGCCGAAGCGCTTGGTGCCGACATATTTGCGGCCCAGGAACTTCTCATACTGCTCGCCTTGGATGACCTTGGCCAGGATCGCCTTCTTGCCCTCGGGCGTGAAGTGGATTTCCTTGTCCTTGCCTTCCAGGCGTTCCTGCAGGAAGCGGCGCTCTTCGACGTCCGCGATATGCATATATTCAAGGCCGACATTGCCGCAGTAATTCTGGCGCAGGATCGTCACGATCTCTGCGACGGTCGCGTACTGCAGGCCCAGCGTGCCGCCCAGGAAGACCTTCTTCGACGCGTCGGTCAGGCCATGATATTCCGGGGTCAGGTCCGCCGGCAGGTCACGCTTGGCCAGGCCCAGCGGATCGAGATTGGCGGCCAGATGACCGCGCACGCGATATGTGCGGATCAGCATCTGCGCGCGGATTGCGTCCTCGGCAGCCGATGCGATATCGGCCTCGGAAACAGCGGCACCCTGCGCCTTTGCAGCAGCCTTCACGGCCACCTGCATCTGCGTCGGGTCCATCGCCCCGGTCAGGTCGTCGGTGTCCGCCAACGGCCAGTTGGGGCGTGCCCAGCTCGGCCCCTGTTCGATCTCGAAATCCTGGTTCTCGTAACCCATCGTCTTGTGTCCCATGCATGCCGCGTGCAGTCGCGGAGCGGGAAAGTGCGGCCGGGGTGCAGCCCGGCCGCGTTTCCATATCATATTTTAAAGGCGGATCAGCCCTTCAGCACTTCCAGCAGGGTCTCGCCCAGCAGGCTCGGGCTGGCAGCGACCTTGATGCCGGCCGCTTCCATCGCCGCGATCTTGCTTTCCGCGTCGCCCTTGCCGCCCGACACGATCGCGCCGGCGTGGCCCATGCGACGGCCCGGAGGCGCCGTGCGGCCAGCGATGAAGCCAGCCATCGGCTTCTTGCGGCCCTTCTTGGCTTCGTCGATCAGGAACTGGGCAGCCTGTTCTTCCGCGTCGCCGCCGATTTCACCGATCATGATGATCGATTCGGTGGCGTCGTCGGCCAGGAACAGTTCCAGCACGTCGATGAAGTTGGTGCCGTTGACCGGGTCACCGCCGATGCCGACGGCCGTGGTCTGGCCCAGGCCCGCATTGGTGGTCTGGAACACGGCTTCATAGGTCAGCGTGCCCGAACGCGACACGACGCCAACCGAACCCTTCGAGAAGATGTTGCCGGGCATGATGCCGATCTTGCATTCGCCGGGCGTCAGCAGGCCGGGGCAGTTCGGGCCGATCAGGCGCGACTTCGAACCCGACAGGGCGCGCTTCACCTTGACCATGTCCAGAACCGGGATGCCTTCGGTGATCGCGACGATCAGCGGGATTTCGGCATCGATCGCTTCCAGGATCGAGTCGGCCGCGAACGGCGGCGGAACATAGATGACCGAAGCGTCGGCGCCGGTCTTCGACTTGGCTTCGGCAACGGTGTCGAACATCGGCAGACCGATGTGGGTCGTGCCGCCCTTGCCGGGGGTCACGCCGCCAACCATCTGCGTGCCATAGGCAAGAGCGGTTTCGGTGTGGAAGGTGCCGGTGGCACCGGTCATACCCTGGGTGATGACCTTGGTGTTCTTGTTCACCAGAATGGACATGGGTGTCCCTTTATTCTCTGTGGACGTGGCACTTGGGTCTAAAGCGACCCGTCCCAGGCTGCGCACTTACCTGGAACGGGACGGTGCAAGCTGGTTGGCTCAGGCGAGCGAGGGATCGATACCCTTGCAGGCTTCCAGCAGTTCCTTGACGGCGTCGACCGACACCTGGAGGTTGGCCTTGGCTTCGTCGTTCAGCTCGATCTCGATGACCTGCTCGACGCCATCCTTGCCGATGATGACCGGCACGCCGACATAGAGATTGTCGACGCCATATTGGCCGGTCAGGTTCGCGGCGCAGGGCAGCAGGCGCTTCTTGTCGCCCAGATAGGCTTCAGCCATGGCGATCGCGCTGGTGGCGGGCGCATAGAAGGCCGAACCGGTCTTGAGCAGCGCGACGATCTCGCCGCCGCCCGAACGGGTGCGCTTGACGATGGCGTCGATGCGCTCCTGGGTCGAACGGCCCTGCTTGATCAGGTCGGGAACCGGGATGCCGGCGACGGTCGAATATTCGATCACCGGGACCATGGTGTCGCCATGGCCGCCGAGCACGAAGCTGGTGACGTCCTTGGCCGAGACGTTGAATTCTTCCGCCAGGAAGTGGTTGAAGCGCGAGCTGTCCAGAACGCCGGCCATGCCGACGACCTTGTTCGCGGGCAGGCCCGAAAATTCGCGCAGCGCCCAGACCATCGCGTCGAGCGGGTTGGTGATGCAGATGACGAAGGCGTCGGGGGCGTTGGCGGCGATGCCCTCGCCCACGGCCTTCATGACCTTGAGGTTGATGCCCAGCAGGTCGTCGCGGCTCATGCCCGGCTTGCGGGCGACACCGGCGGTGACGATGATGACGTCCGCGCCCGCAATGTCGGCATAGTCGTTGGAACCGGTGATCTTCGCATCGAAGCCTTCGACCGAGGCGCACTGCGACAGGTCAAGAGCCTTGCCCTGGGGAACACCTTCGACGACGTCGAACAGGACGATGTCACCGAGTCCCTTGAGAGCCGCGAGATGCGCGAGCGTGCCGCCGATATTGCCAGCGCCAATGAGCGCGATCTTCTTACGGGCCATATGCAATCATCCTCCAAGATGTGAACTCTGGAATTGTCAGTGCGCCTACGCCCATATTGTGGGGGTTTCAACCAAACAAAGCCCCCTGTGGCAAATTATCTTTGCAATTCATTCGCAGTTGCATTAGAGGCTTTTTCACACCCTGTCGCTCCTGGTCTCCTACCCTGGACCTAGAGCCTTCCCTGCAGCGGTAGCCTGCCGGATGCTTCCCAAGTGGAAGCATCCGGTCTGTTTTTCCGTAAGAAAGTTGCGCCCTGATGAACGTCGACGCAAGCGGCGATAGGGCGAAATGCGCGCACGACGGGGCGCGCCGCGCTTATTTGGGACCGTGGCCCAGCGCGAGATAATCGTCGGACTGCATTTCCATCAGCCGCGACACGGTCCGCTCGAATTCGAACGCCCCATCCCCTTCGGGATAGAGTCGCATCGGCTCGGCATCGGCCGAGGCGAGCAATTTGACCTTATATTCGTAGAGCGAGTCGATCAGCGTGACGAAGCGCGCCGCCTCGTTGCGCTTCTCCGGCCCCAGCACCGGAATGCCGACGATGATGACCGTATGATATTTGCGCGCGATCGCCAGATAGTCGGGCGCGCCGCGCGCCTCGACGCACAGCCGCTTGAACGAGAAGACGGCAACGCCCTTCAGGCTCTTGGGCACATGCATGGTGCGCCCGCCCTGAACGACAATCTCCTCCGAGGGCACCTTGGCCCGGTCCTCGACCGAAAAGTCGGTCAGGCGGAAAAAGGCCTCCGACAGCGCCCTGGTCGCCTCCGGCCCATTGGGCACATGCCACAGCTTCGAGTCGCCCAGACGGTCGCGGCGATAATCGACCGGACCGTTCAGCGTCATCACGTCTAGCTTCGCCTTGATGAGATCGATGAAGGGCAGGAAGAGCTGACGATTGAGGCCATTCTTATAGAGCTCGTCCGGCTCGCGGTTGGAGGTGGTGACGATCGTCACCCGCTTTTCCAGCAGCCCCGTGAACAGCCGCGACATGATCGCCGCATCGGCCATATTGTTGACGACCATCTCGTCGAAGCAGAGCAGCCGCGCCTCTTCGGCCAGCGACTCGACCACCGGCGGGATCGGATCGCCCGACTCGGACTTGCGCGCCTCGGCCAGGCGGGCATGCACGTCGAGCATGAACTCGTGGAAATGGGCGCGCTTCTTGCGCTGGACATGGACCGTGTCGAAGAACAGGTCCATCAGCATCGACTTGCCGCGCCCGACCCCGCCCCACATGTAGAGGCCCCGCGGCGGCTCGGGCTGCTTGCGCAGCAGCTTCCATAGCGTCGAGCCACGCGCCGGCGTCGCTTCCAGATCGTGCTGAAGCTGGTCGAGTCGCACGGCGGCGGCACGCTGGTCCGGGTCGGGCCGCAATTCGCCAGCCGCGACCAGCGCATCATAACGGGCGATGACGCTGGTCACTGCGCCTTGGGCGCCTTGCGCAGCGTGGCGGTGGACGCGGCGACCGGCTCGCCATCCTGGGTGATCAGCATGCGCACGAACATGAGGCGCCCGGTCTCGCGCAGCAATTCCACCTCGGCCAGCAGGTCGGGACCGACCTTGCCCGCGCCCAGATATTGCATCGACAGGTCGATGGTCACACCGTTCACCTGATCGCGATAACCCATCGCCCACAGGCCGCCAAAATAGGCATGATCGGCAAAGGCGGCGAGGAAGCCGCCATGCAGCGTATCGAGCCGGTTGCGGTGGCTGGTGCGGGTTTCCAGCGCGACATGCGCCTTCTTCTCGCCCAGCCCGCGCATGTAGCCGCGGCCGATGGCCTGCAGGAAGGTGTCGGGATGCGGATCATGCCAGGCGGTCCAGCCCGACCATTTCCCTTCGTTCAGCGGTCGCCCGCCTGCAACACCGTCGCTGGTCAACTTACAGCTGCCGTTCGACCATCATCTTCTTGGTCTCCGCGATCGCCTTGGCCGGGCTCAGGCCCTTGGGGCAGACGTTCGCGCAGTTCATGATGGTGTGGCAGCGATAGAGGCGGAAGGGATCTTCCAGCTCGTCGAGGCGCTCGCCGGTGAACTCGTCGCGGCTGTCGGCCAGCCAGCGATAGGCCTGCAGCAGGATCGCCGGGCCCAGGAACTTGTCGCTGTTCCACCAGTAGCTGGGGCAGCTGGTCGAGCAGCAGGCGCACAGGATGCACTCATAGAGGCCATCCAGCTTCTCGCGATCGGCGGGCGACTGCAGCCGCTCCTTGCCGCTCGGCGCGGGGCTGACGGTTTGCAGCCAGGGCTTGATGCTGTTGTACTGGGCGTAGAAGTGGGTGAAGTCCGGCACCAGATCCTTGATGACGTCCATGTGCGGCAGCGGGGTGATCTGCACCTGCTTGCCGGCGCACTCGTCGATCGCGGTGGTGCAGGCCAGGCCGTTCTTGCCGTTCATGTTCATCGAGCAGGAACCGCAAATGCCTTCGCGGCACGAACGGCGGAAGGTCAGGGTCGAGTCATACTCGTTCTTGATCTTCAGCAGCGCGTCGAGAACCATCGGGCCGCAATTGTCGAGATCGATCTCGAACGTGTCGTAGCGCGGATTCTCGCCCGAGTCCGGATCGTAGCGATAGACCTTGAAGCTGCGGACATTGGTCGCGCCCTCGGGCGCCTTGTGGGTCACGCCCTTGCCGCTGATCTTGCTGTTCTTGGGCAAAGCAAATTCGGCCATCGCTCGTCGAGCCTCTTCGTCGATGTCTGTCTGATGGGGGTCCGCATAACGAAAAATCCGCAAAGGTCCAGCACTGAGACCATGATTCTGCCCCGGCGGGCCTTGTTGCAAATCGATTGCAAATAATCATTGCCGAAGAGGGGCTTCGGCTTGCGTCCCGCGTCAGCCACGCTAGAGCGACCTCGTTTCGCTCCCCCTCGCATTGCGACGCGGGGCGAAGTAAAGCAAACGCAGGTCATGCCCCTGCGGCGGCGAATATCTGTGGGGACCGCCTTCATTGCCGATCGACATCGCCTTTCTTGCCATCGCCGAAGCACAGCAGGTGTTTCACTGGCTGCCGGCCGCCCTTGAACTGGGCAAGCGCGCGGATGTGCGCGTCCATGTGCTTTCGCCCTCGCGCCTGATTCTCGATCTGGTCGCCAGCTATGATCCCGAAGGACGGCTCGACCTCATCAAGCTGCGCCGCCCCTCGACCAAGCCCGATTCCCTGTTCCGCCTGCCCTCGCGGCTGGCGACGCTGCTGCTCAACTATCGCGCCATCGCCCGCTTCCCGACCCTGGTGACGACGGAAATCACCAGCGCCTGGCTGAAACGGGTGCCCGGCTTTGCCACCCGCCTGGTCCTGATCAAGCATGGCGCGGGCGACCGGGCCGGCGGCTACAAGCAGCGCCACGCCGATTTCGACCTGACCATCGTCGCGGGCGAGAAGGATCGGCGGCGGATGATCGAATATGGCCTCTGCACCGAAGCCAATTGCCTGGTCGGCGGCTATGCCAAGTTCGAACTGCGCGCGCCGCGCCGGCCCTTGTTCGACAACGACAAGCCGGTGCTGCTCTACAATCCGCATTTCGACCCGGAGCTGTCTTCCTGGGGCAATCATGGGCCGCAGGTCATGGCGGCACTCGAAGCGCTGCGCGGCTGGAACGTCATCATCGCGCCGCATGTGAAGCTTGCCCGCCGCATCCCGCCGATCCACAGCGACAGCCCGCATATCCGCGTCGACATGGGCAGCCGCCACTCGATCGACATGAGCTACACGACCAGCGCCGACGCCTATCTGGGCGACGTGTCGAGCCAGGTTTACGAGTTTCTGCTCACCCCCCGCCCCTGCATCTTCCTCAACCTCGATCATCATGACTGGCGCGAGGATCAGGCCTTTGCCCATTGGCGTCTGGGCCAGGTGATCGACCGCGCCGATGCGCTTCAGGGCGCGCTCGATCGGGCAGCGGACTTGCAACCGGGCCTGGTTGCTGCTCAGGAAGCGGCAATGCAGGATAGTATCGATCTTTCCCCGGTCCCCGCTTCGCAGCGGCAGGCCGCCCTCATCCTCGATTTTGCGCAGAAGGCACAGGCATGATGCAGACGATCAGCACCACCCTCGGCCCGGTTCGCCTGCTCGGCGAGAACGCGACCCCGATCTGGGGCATGTCCAACGCCGAACGCAATCGCCGCATGGCGGAAAGCGCGGCCAAGAATGGCAGCACGCTGGCGCCGGGCCATGAACTGGTCTTCAACCTCGCCTATGCCTTCGACCCGCTGCTGCTGCGGCTGGTGCTGGAAACGCCCGGCACGATGTTCGCCTGGGCCGGCCAGCCGATCGTCGGCCAGGTGCCCGCGGGCAGCGACCCGATGCAGGCCAGCGGCCTCATCGACCTGTCGGACGGACGCAAGCTCTACAATCGCCAGTTGCGCAAGCTGGAACAGCCGATGGTGCGCGAACTGGTGCCCCAGACCCGCAAGGCGATCGAGCGGCAAAGCTATTTCGGCGCCTATAAGGGCGTCACCGACCTGCTGACCAAATATCTCTGGCCCGAACTGGCACTGATCCTGACGCGCATCGCCGCGCAGTTGAAGATGACGCCGAACATGGTGTCGGTGATCGGCGTGACGCTCTGCCTCGTCGCCACCTTCCTGTTCGCCAAGGGGCTGTTCTGGACCGGCTTCCTGTGCGGCTTCATCTTCATGGTGCTGGACACGGTGGACGGCAAGCTCGCCCGCTGCACCATCACCTCGTCCAAATGGGGCAATGTGATCGACCATGGCGTCGACCTGGTCCACCCACCCTTCTGGTGGTATTTCTGGGGCGTGGGCCTCACCTATTGGGGTCTGGGCCTGTCGGCCGGCACCTTCACCTTCATCATGACCGCCGTGATCGCGGGCTATATCCTCCAGCGCCTGATCGAGGGGATGTTCCTCAAGGACTTCAAGATGGACATCCATGTCTGGCGTCCGTTCGACAGCCAGTTCCGCCTGATCACCGCCCGCCGCAACCCGAACATGGTGATCCTGTTCGTGGCACTGCTGTTCGGCCGGCCCGACATCGGCCTGATCGCGCTTGCCTGGTGGACCATCATCTCGCTGGTCGTCCATGCCGTGCGCCTGGCCCAGGCCTATATCGTCCACCGCTCCGGCCGGCCGATCGTCAGTTGGATGGACGAGGCCGAGGCAGCGGCATGAACGCCACGATCGCGAAATTCGGCTGGCCCGCGACGCTGGTCGCCGAGTTCGACCATTGGGTCGTGCTGCTGCGCCCGGCCCAGCCGACGCTGGGATCGCTGGTGCTGGCGGCCAAGAGCGACGCGACCGCGTTCGGCGACCTGCCGGGCGCGGCCCATGCCGAACTCAAGGCCGTCACCGCCGCGATCGAGGCGGCGCTGACCCGCGCGGTCGGCTATGCCAAGATCAACTATCTGATGCTGATGATGGTCGACCCGCATGTCCATTTCCATGTCATCCCCCGCTACGAAGGGGAACGCAGCGCCGCCGGCCTGACCATTGCCGACGCTGGCTGGCCGGGCCAGCCCGACCTTGGCAGCGCGGTCAAGATTGACAGCGAAAGTGACACGGCACTGCGCGATTGGCTGAAGGGGTATTTCACGGCCTGACCGATCGGGTCAGGGCCGGACGGATCAGGGGCGGAAGGTCAGGCTCAGCACGAACCGGTTGGAATCCTTGCCCCAATTATATTCGGCCTGCATCGCCCAGTGGCTGGACAGTTCCAGATTGGCGCCGCCGATCGCCGCCCAGGGGCGGCTGCTCTTGAGATCGACCTTGTAGCGCAGACCGACACCATCGCCATCCTCGAACAGCGCGCCGCTGCGCACCAGGCCCGATACGGTCACGTCCATGTCCTAATAATTGGCGCCGACATAGGGTGTCAGCATAACATCCTTGCCCAGCGCGAAACGGGGACCGACACGGCCGGCGATATTGGTCATCTTCATGTCGGACCGCTCCTTGGCCGACACGCTGATCGTCTTGGCCAGCGACAGGGCGGCAAACCAGTGATTGGTGCCATAGCCCAATATGCTGCCGAAGGTGAAAGAGGTGTTGTCCACATTGGCGGTGAAGGGCAGCTGGGCATGGCCGCAGGGCTTGGCCGGGCGACAGAAGGGAAAGGGCACGAAGGCATCCAGATCGATATCGACACCGATATTGACATGCCCCTTCACCTTGCCGATCCCGGCGAACAGGTTGAGGAAGGGGAAGAGCCAGACATCCGCCTTGAATTCGGTGTTGCTGCTGTGACTTTCCATCTGCGTCGTGGTGACGAAGGGCACTTCCAGCAGCGGTCCGCCCGCCGGCGGATCCTCCCCCTTGGCGATGGCGATCGCCAGATTCCGGCTGTTCATATTCTGGACGTTGTGGATCAGCATGCCGCTGGCGCCCAGCGCGCGCTGGATATGATAGCCGCGCTCGATCGCCGCCCGCCCGCCGATCGGCAGCAGCGGATATTTTTCGCGTTCGGGCGGAGGTTCGGGAGCCGGCTCCGTGGCGGCCACCGGAACAGCCGGATCGGCAGGGCCACTGGCTGCGCCGGCGTCGGCCGTCACCTGGGTAATGATCGGTACGGGCGACAATTCCTCCGCCTGCGCCCGGCCTATCACACCCAGCGGCGCAGCCAGCATCGCGACGGATAGCAGCGTCAGTCTTCGCATCGCCATCATCCCCTGTCCCCCGGCCGCGTCCCCATTCTTCCGGGCCAAGCAGACTATATGCGGGAAAGGCCGCCTCGTGGCTTCTGGGTAATTTCCCCATTGCGACTGCACATTTCCCCCGATAGCGCCGCCCCTATCTCCCTCTAGGCTGGTCCGATATGACAGGGAGACATGGCGTGCGACACGCGCTGGCCGGGCCAAGCCTGATGATGTGCCTGGGCATGGCCCTGCCCGCCGCTGCCCAGAACAGCCCTTCGCGCGAGATCATGGATCAGGCGCAGAGCGTCCAGGCCGGCGAGGCGAAGGGGGATGGCGCCGCGGAACAGCCTGCGCCGGATGCGACACTTCCTTCGGCGCCCCCCAGCACCAAGCCGGACCTCGTGATCGCGCCGATCCCATTGTCCAATCCGGCCATGGGCACCGGACTCGGCGGCGCAGCCGTGCTTTACTACAATCCCAACGGCTCCTCCCGCCCCTGGATCAGCGGCATTGGCGGCGGCTATACCAGCACCGACAGCTGGGGTGTCGGCGTGTCGCACAACATGACGCTGGCCGACGACCGGCTGCGCTTCCAGGGCTGGGCCGGCTATGGCATCGCCAATCTGCGCTTCTATGGCATCGGCGCCAATGCCGGCGCATCCAACCTGTCGATCAAGCTGCGCGACAAGGCGTTCGCCGCCATGGTCGACACCCAATATCAGATCTTCAGCAAGGGCTTCCTGCGCCATCTCTCCTTTGGCGCGCGCCTCTATTATCTGAACATGGATGCCCGCGCCTCGCTGCCCCTGCCCAATCATCCCAACCTGACGCCGCCCGCGATTGAGCGGCACAGCCAGATTGCGATGCTCGGCCCCTCCTTCACCTTCGACAGCCGCAACAATCCGGTCGATCCGCGCAAGGGCGTCTACACCACCGGATCACTGACCTATGGCGCCGACTGGCTGGGCAGCGACTTCACCCATCACAAGTTGCAGATTGCGGGCAATGGCTATTTCCCGCTGGGGCGCGAAACCGTGCTGGTGGTGCGCAAGACGCTGTGCGAGGCGTCGGACGGCGCGCCCTATTATGACCTGTGCCTCTATGGCCAGAATGGCGACCTGCGCGGCTATGAGACCGGCCGCTATCGCGACCGGGCCAGCTGGGCGCTGCAGGGCGAGGTGCGCCAGCATCTGTTCGGCAAGATCGGCATGGTCGCCTTCGGCGGCATCGGCGGCATTGCGCGCAGCGGCAAGGATATCTGGAAACACACCAAGATGCTGCCGGCCGGCGGTTTCGGCCTGCGCTATCTCGCCTCGAAGGAGGCCAATGTGAATCTGCGGGCCGACATCGCCTGGGGCAAGGACGGCGCCGCCTTCTATTTCGGGATCGGGGAAGCCTTTTAGGTCGGGTAGACAGATCAGACGGTCGGCAAACGAGCAGAAGCGGACGCTTCCTGCTCCCCTCCCTTCCAGGGAGGGGCCGGGGG
>NZ_NOIW01000102.1:0-19005 GCF_002708645.1 Sphingobium sp. IP1 | reverse complement strand
CAAACGGCCAGTTACAGGCAAAATGTTGTTAGCACATCCGGTTTTGCCCCCAAACCCACGCCTAGCAAAATCAAATACTTACCAGCTCGCGTTCCCTGCGTGTTCCGCCGGCACTGTTCAACTTGGGCATAGCTGGTGACCCAATCTTCGGACGCCAGCGAGCGGTGAATCCAGAAGCCGTCGAGCCCTGCTTCCTGAATAGCGATCACTCGATAGCGCAGGCCCTCGCGAGCTTCTACCTTGTCGCGCAAGGCAACCAGACATGCGAGCAGCGCAGGCATATCGCCGCCGGGCACCGAGTGACGAGACATCTTTTCAGTCCCCGGCGACAGCGACGTCACAAGCCAAGTCGATTTCGACAGTTCCAGCGAAACGAAAATTGCGCCAAGATCAACTCGGATGGCGGCAGGTTGCGAGACTAGGTCTGCTGACATGGCAAATCCTTTCAGAGTGGTTGGTAGCAAACCGACTCTGATCTCCCTCAGGCCGCTATCCAACTCTCATCATGGAATCTTTTCTGGTTGCAGCCTGTTGATGGGCGCGGACGATGGTGCTGTCGATCATCAGATACTGGTTATCACGGTCGGCGGTCAGCGCGCCGAACACCCGCTCCTACACATCTTCATGGCACCACCGGCTAATACGCCGATGGCCGGTCTTCCACCGACGGTAGCGTTCCGGTGGGCCGCACCATTGTGCACTTTAGCGCAAAATCCACAAACATCGGTTCACAAACAATCGGTTGTCCGATTCCGTTCGGCCCGGATCGCCTGCCTTGCCAGGCAGCAACGGGGCTATCCTCGTCCGCTGCACTTCGGTTAACTCGTACTGATTGATCCCCTTCCAGCCGCTCCGTACCTAAACCCGGAGCCCCATGCATCAGACATCTTTCGTATGTGAATCCTGAATGTCGATTCGGCCTAGAGCTTGGAGTAGCGGTCCAGAGCAAGATCTATGTCATCATAGGTCGTAGCGCGCCGATCCTGTATGACAATCGCTTTGTCACAATATTTCCGGATGAATTCGGTGCTGTGTGAAGCAATTATCATGGACCTTTCCGTCCGCTTCTCAAACATTTCCGTATGGCATTTCTGTTGGAAATTCTGGTCGCCGACCAGAATGATCTCGTCGATGAGATAACAGTCAAACTCGATGGCCAGCGACAGCGCGAAAGCCAGCCGCGCGCGCATGCCGGAAGAATAGGTCTTTACCGGCATCCGCAATTGTCGACCAAGCTCCGTGAACTCCTCAACGAATTGGCGGACGGTGGCATAATCCCGCTGGTAGATTCGTGCTATGAACCGGGCATTGTCGAAGCCCGTCAGACTGCCCTGAAAGCCGCCCGCGAAGCCCAGCGGCCATGATGTAGACATTGTGCGAACGATCTTGCCGGACGTTGGCATCTCCACACCCCCGATCAGCTTGATCAAGGTACTTTTGCCTGCGCCGTTGCGCCCCAAAAGCGCTACACGTTCACCCGGATTAACGACCAGATTGACGCTGTCCAACACTTGCTTTCGTCCACCCGCATGGGTGTAAGACTTCGAAATATTATCGCAGATAATCATTCGACGGTCAATTTCCGGCGAACATGACGGCAAAGAACCAGGCCAATCGCGGTGGCTACGGCCGCGCAAATGATCGGGTTCCAGGGATCATAATAGGCCGTGATCGTTTCGCCCCAGATGCCCTTACGCATCATTTCCATGCCGTTCACGAAAGGGGAGAGTAGCAGGAATTCGCGCACGCTGGGCTTCATCCAGGCTACCATGTAGAACAGGCCCGAAAAGGGGATCATAATATAGGTCGTCACGGGTATAAACTTTTCCATCGTTTCCGAAACTTCGGAGAGAGGGGCGATGACCATGCAAAGGGAAAAACAGAAGGCCGCATAGGAAAACCAGCCTGCCAAAAAAAGTCCGAAATCGGCAGGGATCGGGAATTCACCGAATATCATCAGCACTACCGCCATGAACAGATAGGCCATCATACCGCCGAGAAGTTCAATGATGAATCTGGCGAGGATGAAGTCGACAATTTTGATCTGCCGGTGATAGAGCAGGCTCTGGTTGACCGTGAAAATGGCCACGCTGCGAGATACGCCATGACGGAATAAGGTGATCGGGATATAGCCTGTCGCCACGAAGGCAATGATCCCCATGCCATGTTCTTCGGCGCCCCTGGTGAAATGCCAGAGGATTCCGACAAGTCCGGCGAACAGTAGCGGTTCGGCCATAATCCACAGGAATCCGATATTTTCCCGGCCAAAGCGAGTGATCAGTTCGCGAATCATCAGCGCGTGGAGCACGCGGACTTGAATGGCCCAGCCTGTGCTGAGTTTGGAAAAGCTGCTATTTGCCATGGTCAGTCTTCCGGTGCGTGCTCGAGAACGCCGACTGTAAACATCCATGCGATAAAGTAGAGGCACAGCGCCGCCGCTGCGACGATCAGAATATTGATCAACCGCTTAGGCAACAACGGCGTGTCGGGCGTGTTGGGATCGACCACACGTTCGAGGTAGAATTGCTGTCGCTGCGCATCGGCGCGGGCCTGCACCAGCGCAGCGTTGGCCGCATTTAGGCTCTGGGTCGCGAATTCCTGTTCGACCAACAGACTTTCATAACCCCCTAGTTTGGAAGCGATTCCGTTGTCATTACCCACAACGCGGCCGTCCTGAGAGGCGATCTGCATAGAAATTGCGTTGATCCTGTTGCGCAGCGCTGGGATGGATGGGTTACCGGGTGCTAAGCGCTGCATCAGGTCGAGCTGCGCCTGGAGCGCCGCGCGCTCGCCGATCATGGTGTTGGCGATCTCCAGAACGCCGACGGCCTGCTTGCTTGGGTCGATCAGTCCCTGAGCGTTGCGATATTGCCCCAGCGCAACCCGCGCCGCCTTTGCTCGCTGCGTTGCTTGGTCAACCTGCTTCTGCGCTTCGGCAATGCCCTTGTTCTGCGCGCGGCCATTTAGCCGGTTGACCAGGCCTTCGCTCAGATCAAGCAGTTCGTGGTTGATTATATAGGCGTCCTGCGGCGCGAAGGCCTTGACCTTGATGATGGCTGTTCCGTTCTCGGCATCCATCCGCGCCTCGACCATCTTGCCATAGTAGCGGAACAGGCTTTCAAAGCCGCCGTCGGAAAGAGGCTGCGGGAAACGGGACAAGAGATCGGCCTGGCCGGTGGCGAACTTGTCGCGGACGGCGATATTGCGTTCCAGCGCCTTGAGAGCGTCGCGCGACCGGACATAGGTCAACACCTCGTTCGCCTGTTCTTGGCCGCCCGACAGGCCGGTCGTCTGCACCAGGTTCGCCAGCGTCGACATCTGGGACCGCTTCTGGTCCGGGCTCTTGATGACGAATCGCGATTCCGAGATGTAGACGTCGGATGCGATCAGGCCGTAATAAAGCGTTGCCAGCAAGGTAGGGGTGACCACAAACAGCAGGAACCAGCGCCGTTTTTTCAGCCATCGCGCCCAGGCGGAACGCTGGACCGACGGATCGGCCTCGACGGAGAACGAGGGGTTGACGTTCATAAATCTGTGCAGTGCCTCATGCCGACCTAAGCTTTCTTCGCTAGGCCAACCTAGGCGAAGGCGCAAGGCCAAGCAGAAGCGGATGGTGCATGTGCGAGAGGAACTATTGTCCATTCTTCGATCACGATGCTAAGGCGTCCACTGACCCGCCCCAACCTTTCGAGATCATCATAGATGCAAGTTAAGAACAGCCTACATCTCACCCTGCTTGCAGGACTCGCAGGCTGCGCGACGCTGCCGTCCAGCGGTCCGACCGGCAGTCAGATCGAGAAGACGGCGACCGCCCCCAAGGATAGCGCGCCTATTCAACTGGTCGAGATTCTCGCGGTGGGCGACATACCCGTTTCCGCCGGCGATGCGACGGCGCTTGCGGCGCTCCTGCCAGATCTCGCGCCGACCCCGACAGACATGGTCGGCCCCGGCGACGTGCTGGACATCAGTATCTACGAAGCGGGCGTCACCCTGTTCGCAAGCGGTGCAGCTTCGGGCCCAGCAAGCCAGATGGCGACGCCCGGCGTCCAGGTGCAGAAGTTGCCGCCCGCGCGCATCGACGATCTTGGCGAAATCGCCATTCCCTATGCCGGCACACTGCACGTCGGGGGGCTGACAACGGGGGAGATCGAGGCGACCATTCGTAATGCGTTGCGTCGCCTATCGCAGAATCCGCAAGTTCTGGTCACACTGAATCAGACGATCACGAATTCGATCATCATCGGCGGGGAAGTGGCCAAACCGGGCAGGCTCGTGCTTCAGACCAATCGTGAGAGCCTATCCGACGTGATTGCACTGGCCGGTGGCTATCGCGGCAGTTCCAAGGATCTGATGGTGCGCATAATGCGCGGCACAACCCGTGTGGACGTTCGCGTCAACGATTTAGTCGAAAATCCGGCGCTCGACGTGCGCATTCATCCGGGCGACCGGCTAATGCTGGTGGACGATCCGCGAACCTATTCAATCCTGGGCGCGTCGGGCAAGGTCGAACAGGTACCCTTCCGCCGTTCATCGGTGTCGCTGGCAGAAGCGGTGGCGACCGCCGGCGGCGTCAATCCCAACCTTGGCGATCCCGCCGCGATTTTCCTGTTCCGCTATGTGCGGGACGAACAGGGCAAGGAAGTGCCGATCGTCTACCATCTCAACATGATGCAAACGGGTTCTTATTTTGTCGCCCAGAAGTTTATTATGCAGGACAAGGATGTCCTTTACTTCGGCAATGCAGCGGCTAATCAACCTAGCAAGCTCGTCCAGCTCATCAGCCAGCTCTTCTCGCCTGTTCTGACAGTTACAAGCGCCGTGTCGGTGATCCAGAACAGCAATAATTGATGATAGGAAATGCCGCTTTCTTCAAGGGGGTAATGTGGAAGTCCAGACCTACGATATTGCCGGCGTCAAACTTTTGATTCCCCGTCACATCGGCGACGAGCGCGGTTATTTCGCGGAAGTCTTCCGAGCCGATCTGTTCGCCAGCTACGTCGGCGACCATGGCTTCGTGCAGGACAATGAATCCCGCAGCGCCCGGGTCGGCACGATCCGCGGCCTGCATTTTCAGAGCGAGCCGCATGTCCAGGGCAAGCTGGTGCGCTGCACCGCGGGTGCGCTGTTCGACGTTGCCGTCGACATCCGCCAAGGTTCTCCTACCTATGGTCAATGGATCGGCGAAACGCTGAGCCCGGACAACGGCAAGCAGCTCTGGGTGCCTCCGGGCTTCGCCCACGGCTTCTGCTCGCTCGAACCAAATACCGTTATCAGCTACAAGGTGACGGGCTATTACAGCGCGGAATGCGATAAGGGCCTAGCCTGGGACGACCCGGCGATCGGCATCGCTTGGCCCGAGGTCGCGGACGCCGACACCCTTTCGCCCAAAGACCGCAAGCAGCCGCTTCTGTCCAACCTTCCCGCCTATTTTACTTGGCCAAATTCGATTGGGAGTGTTTAAATCCATGCGCGTGATCGTTACCGGCGGCGCCGGCTTCATCGGCTCCGCCCTTGTCCGCTATCTGGTGCTGGAAAAGGGCTATGATGTCCTGACCATCGACGCACTGACCTATGCCGGGTGCGAAGCGTCGCTCAAGGCGGTAGAAGATAAAAACAACCACCAGTTTCTGCATGCCAATATCTGCAACCGCGCCGCCATGGACGCGGCCATTGCCGGCTTTCAGCCTGACAGGATCATGCATCTGGCCGCAGAAAGCCATGTCGATCGTTCGATCACCGGCGCTGCCGATTTCATCCAGACCAATGTCGTGGGCAGCTTCACCCTGCTGGAGGCGGCGCGCGCCTATTGGAACGGGCTGGAAGGCGACGCCAAGGCGGCGTTCCGCTTCCTCCACGTGTCCACCGACGAAGTCTATGGCTCGCTGGGCGAGGAAGGGCTGTTCGAGGAAGTGACGCCCTATGATCCCAGTTCGCCCTATTCGGCGTCCAAGGCCGCGTCCGACCATCTCGCCAAGGCTTGGCAGCGCACCTATGGCCTGCCGGTTGTCGTGTCGAACTGCTCGAACAATTACGGCCCCTACCACTTCCCCGAAAAGCTGATCCCGCTGACCATTCTCAACGCGCTGGCGGGGCGCAAGCTGCCGGTCTACGGCAAGGGCGAGAATATCCGCGACTGGCTTTATGTTGACGATCACGCCCGCGCGCTCGACCTTATCATCGAAAAGGGCGAGCCGGGCGAAACCTACAATGTCGGCGGCCGCAACGAGCGTAAGAATATCGACGTGGTGCTCCGCATCTGTTCGGTGCTGGATGCGCTGGTCCCGACCGACAGCCCGCGCGCCGACCTGATCGAATATGTGACAGATCGCCCCGGCCATGACGCGCGCTATGCGATCGACGCGACTAAGCTGGAAACCGAACTGGGCTGGCGCGCACAGGAGAATTTCGACAGCGGGATCGAAAAGACGGTGCGCTGGTATCTGGACAATGAATGGTGGTGGCGCCCGCTGCGCGACCAGTATGACGGGCAGCGCCTGGGCCTTACGGAAGCCAAGGTGCCTGCATGAAGATAGCCGTCACGGGAACGGCGGGACAGGTTGTCTCCAGCTTGGTCGAACGTGGCGCGGCCGCAGGGCATGACATTGTCGCGATCGGCCGTCCGGACCTGGACCTCGCCGATCCCGCTTCGGTCGCCCGAGCGCTGGAAGCGATCGCCCCCGACGCGATCGTGTCCGCCGCCGCCTACACGGCGGTGGACAAGGCGGAAGGCGAGAGTGATATCGCCTTCGCCGTTAACGGCGCGGGCGCGGGTGCGGTGGCCCAGGCGGCCAGCGCGCTGGGCGTGCCGCTGATCCATATCTCGACTGACTATGTCTTCGATGGCAAGGGCGACCGCCCCTATGTCGAAAGCGATCCCACCGGCCCCACCGGCGTGTATGGCGCGTCCAAGCTGGCGGGCGAGCAGGCCGTGCTGGCGGAGCATGGCGACAATAGCGCGGTGTTGCGCGTTGCCTGGGTCTACAGTCCGTTCGGCGCCAATTTCGTCAAGACCATGCTGCGCTTGGCCGGCGATCGGGACGAAGTGTCGGTGGTCGCCGATCAGGTCGGCAACCCGACCAGCGCGCTGGCGATTGCAGACGGTATCCTTCAGGTGGCCGCCAATCTGGTGGCGGACAGCGCCACGTCACTGCGCGGCATATTTCACATGACAGCGCAGGGCGAAGGAAGCTGGGCCGACTTCGCCGAAGCCATCTTCGCCACATCGGCCGCACGCGGCGGACCATCAGCGCTGGTGCGTCGGATTAGTACGGCCGACTATCCCACGCCCGCCGTCCGACCCGCCAACTCGCGGCTTGACTGCGGCCTGATTGCGCAGGTCCATGGAGTGGTCCTGCCGGACTGGCGCAGTTCGCTGGACGGGGTGATGGATCGCCTGCAACCAACCCAAAGCTGAACCGAATTCAAGAGGAAAGACGACGCATGAAGGGTATTATTCTCGCCGGGGGTAGCGGCACGCGCCTCTATCCGATGACGCTATCGACGTCGAAGCAGCTCATGCCGGTCTATGACAAGCCGATGATCTATTATCCGCTCAGTACACTAATGCTTGCGGGCATCCGCGAAGTGCTCATCATTTCCACTCCGCGCGACTTGCCCGCTTTCCGTTCGATGCTGGGCGACGGGTCGGCCTGGGGCATAACGATCGACTATGCTGAGCAGCCCAGCCCGGACGGGCTCGCGCAGGCCTATATCATCGGCGCCGATTTTGTCGCTGGACAGCAGTCAGCGCTGATACTGGGCGACAATATCTATCATGGGCACGGCCTGCCGGAAATACTGTCCAGCGCATCCTCACGCACCAGCGGCGCCAGCGTCTTCGCCTATCATGTCAACGATCCCGAACGCTATGGCGTGGTCAGTTTCGATCAGGGCATGAAGGCGATCACGATTGAGGAAAAGCCGGAAAAACCGCAGTCCAACTGGGCAGTGACCGGCCTTTACTTCTATGACGAACAGGTGGTCGACATCGCCGCCGATCTGAAGCCTTCGTCGCGCGGCGAATTGGAGATAACCGACGTCAACCGCATTTATCTGGAACGCGGCGAACTGAACGTCGAAATCATGGGCCGGGGCTATGCCTGGCTCGATACCGGCACGCCCGACAGTCTGCTCGACGCAGCCGATTTCGTCCGCGTTCTGGAAAAGCGTCAAGGCTTCAAGATCGCCAGCCCGGAGGAAATCGCATTCCGCCAGGGCTTTATTGACGGTCCGCAACTGGAACAGGCGATCGCCAAGCTTGGCAAGTCTGACTATGGCCGCTATCTGCGCGGCATATTGGCGGAATGATCGAACGGTGGACCGCCTGACACAGTTTGGTCAGGTGGTCCCCGGGACCTTATAGTCCCGCACCAGCGACAGGCTGTATTCGTTGAGTATCGCCGCCCGTTCTGGATTATCGCTTTCGGTGTAGCAGCGCAGTTCCGGGGCATTGCCGCTGGGTCGCAGATGGATGATGTCGCCATTTGCGAAATGGATACGCAGGCCATCCGTCCGGTCAATCCCGTTCGCAGGCCCGGACAGAGCGCCGAACATGGCCGACAGCCGGGCCAGAATATGGATTTCCGGGCCTTGCTCCAGATGGGCGATCAGCGCCTGGCTCTGTGCCGTGGGATAATTTTGCAGCCGCTCGCTGCAAGTATAGCGCGCCGGTAACTGGGCCTGGAGCGCGGAAAGCGTCACCCCACGCCGACGTGCGTCGACCAGCACCGACAGGATCGGCAACACCGCGTCGCGGGTGGGAAGGGCAGGTAGGATGCGCTCAGCCGTCTCCACCGCTGTCGCCAGCAGGAAGCCGCCATTGGCCTCGTAGCCGCAAACCGTTCCAAATCCTTCGTCGACCAGTGCGTTCATAGCCTCGATGACAAAGGGCGACCCGATGCGGGTGCGGCGGACCGCATCGAACAGGCCCGACAGTTCGACCGCACTGTTGCAACTGATCGGCGTCGCTACTGCGCGGAGGCCCAGTGTGCGGGCGCATAATATGCCCAGCACGTCGCCGCGCATCCAGGCGCCGGTTTCGTCAGCCAGCAACGGTCGATCGCTATCCCCATCAGTCGACAGAATCGCGTCCAGCCCCAGTTCGCCCGCCCATCGCCGGGCCAGCGCCTGGTCTTTGGGGCGCACCGCTTCGGTATCGACGGGGATGAAGCGGTCGGACCGGCCGAGACGAACCGCCTTGCCGCCCAGCGCCTCGACCAGCGCGACAAGGATGTCGCGACCGACCGCCGAATGTTCGTAGACGCCCAGCGTCATGCTGCTGAGGGCTTGTGATCCGAAATAGTCGATATAGCGCGCGATATAGGCGGTGGCGGCATCGACCGGCGCTTCGGCGGGCTGCGCGTCCCTGAGCATCCCTTCCCCGTCGAACAGGTCGGGCAAGGCCACGCTTTGCGCGCGTATCGCCAGCTCGTCGGGCTTCAGCACCTCGCCATCGGTGCGGTTGAACTTGATGCCGTTGCGGTCGTCGGGAATATGGCTGCCCGTCACCATCAGCGAAGGAATGTCCTTCGCAAAGCCGTGGGCGGCAACGGCGGGCGAGGGGACAAAGCCGCAGTCATCGACCAGCCCACCCATATGGCGGATCGCCGCGGCGCATGCCGCCATGATGCGCGGCGTGGACGGGCGCAGGTCGCCCGCGATCGCCACGGCGCGGCCGGGGGAGAATTGGCCGATCGTCGCCAGATGCTGAAGAAAGGCGCAGGTGTAGGCGAAGCAGACCCGGTCGGTCATCGCGCTGACCAGCCCGCGCGCGCCGCTGGTGCCGAAGGCGACGCCGGACTGGGTCATCAGGTCGGCGATGGAAATGGATTGGGTCATAAACAGGGACATGCTTGGTCGGGCGGCAAAAGGAAAGTCCGTTCGTCGGCCCGGACGCCTTTGCGTGCGATCGGTCGCACCGCCGGATCGGGATTTTGGGCGATCGGGATTTTCAGGGGCTTGATTGCAGCGCCCCGTCGAAGCTGTTTTTCGACAGGCCGACCCCGGTCAGGCGTGCGCCGACGGTACGAATATTAGTGCGATTGGAAAAGGTGACGGAACTTACCGAAAAATCCTGCATCCTGTCGCCATTGGCGATCGTATCGGCGTCGATCAGCACGCCGAAGCCGTTCGATCGCGGGCCGTTGTTGGACACTTTGCCGCCGATGATCTCCACATCGCTGACCGGCGCGCCGGCGGACGAGAATTTGCCGCCGTTTATATAGTAGAAATAATAGCCGACGCCGGGCGTTACACCACCCGGATTGTCGTGAATGTTATTGTTGATGAAGCGATAGCCTTTGCCCGATGCGACGGCCACGCCAGTCCTGAAATTGGAGGCGTCCAGATTTTCCACCGTGACATCCTTTGTCTGGCGGAAGGCGATACTCGTGCGATTATGCGATGCCAGCGGACCATCCTGTATGGTTGAGAAGCATTTTTCCCCCATCTGCCCCGCGCCCGATTGCCCATCAGAATCGGCGCCGTTTGCAACCACATCCTTGATCCTGACCGATTTGAGAAAGGCAAGGTCGAAGCAGATGCCAACCCCCTGCATCTTCAGTCGCACGAATTCGCCGGATACGATCCAATCGCCCGCAAAAGCCGCGCCCAAGCCACCATAGCCAGTAAAGGCGGCGTCTGATACCCGGAAACGCTCCACATTGGCAAGTCCGATCGCTACATTTTCCGCGCTTGGCGACAATCCCGCTCGACTGCCGATGAAGCTGCCGCCTTTCCAACTCCAGTCTGATGCGCGATCAAAGGTGAAGGTAGTTGTGAGCGGAATCGAGTGATGCGTGATGAATGTTGCGCCAGTCGCAATCACGTTGAATTTTGATTTTTGCGATACAAGGACACTCGTGCGATTGAAGGCTGGATAGCCAGGTGGGATATTAGTCTTGAAGCAATAAATGCGTCCCGGTGGAAAGAAAATCGTCTTTCCTTCAATCCTGCCGGAAAAAATGAGCCGTATGGCTGGCGCATCGTCATGAGAGCAGCCGATGCCCTTCACGCCATGATCAAGCACGTTGATGCGGCCGGCGAGCGAGGAACGAGACTTAGATATGGCTTTGACGACGCGCTGTTGCGCCGGGGCTGCGCCCTTCACCTCGCCCGGCCCGGTGACGATAAGTAGCAAGTCGACAAGAGCTGCAATGATGATGGTAATGCCGATTAACATATTCGACAAGGGTCTCTCCTTCCTTCCCCGCGTCCCAAACGCATCATCGGCCAAAGGGTCGCATGGCTAGTAAAGTCGTGTGGGCCAATAGGGGACGACGCGCTACTAGACATTGGAGGCCTGGGATTGGCTCCGTTCAGCCGCCGCTCGAAATCCCCGCTTGCGCCAGTGCGCGATCGAGATAGCGGCGAAAGGCCCGGGTGAGAGCCGCGTCGCGTGCGTGCAGTCAGGCCAGGGCCACCGACGGCGGACACTGGTTGATCTCCTGCGCGGTGACGGGTGCCGACGCCAGATAGCTGCGGCGCAACCGCTGCGCTGCTCAGTTGCGCTAAAAATCGATCATCCGGTCGTCGGGGCCAATATTGAAGCACATCGGTATTTCGGATCGCACCGCGTCGGTCGCGCTATGGCCAGATTCTGCCTTAGACCAGTCGATGGCTATTATCCCCGCCGGGTTCATCATCACACTGCCCAGGTGAAAATCGCATCGGTCACTGCCGTGCCTTCGGGTAGGCTTTCAAGATTGGCGATCGCGGCGCGCTGCGTTGCCGCAGGCGCGTAGCCATCGGCGATCTCAGTGGCCAGAACCTGTTTAAAGGGGCGTAGCAACCCTGCCATCTTTTCCAGCGCCAAGGCGGCGCGCATTGGGTTGCTGCGTATCCAGTCAATTAGCGTCTCACCTTTCAGCCGAGGATGGGCGATGTCCCGGCGCCCTTCGCGATCATCGTGACCGATCGCGGCGGCGACCGGCACGAAGCAGCATGGGCCGATGGAACCGCTTCCCGGGCGATCATCTCATCTGACACGCTGTCGCGGAACAGCTTAAGCACCCGGCCATCGTCCGGGTCGAACAGCTCCGCGCTCGCGCTGCTGACCATGAGGCGCACGCCCGTTCCGCCCTATCCCCGCGCGTAGCGGTCTTCATAACGCACGATATCATCCTCGCCGACATAGGGGCCGGTCTGCACCTCGATAAACACCATGGGGATTCGGCCCGGATTTTCGATCCGGTGCTGGGCGCCTACGGGGATGTAGATGGACTGGTTTTCCGTCAAAAGCGAAACTTCGGCGTCCAGGGTCACCCGGGCCGTGCCTTCGACCACGATCCAATGTTCGGAGCGATGAAAATGGCTTTGCAGGCTGAGTGATGCGCCCGGCAGCACGGTGATCCGCTTCACTTGGAAGCGGCCGCCGACCAGCAGACTTTCATACCAGCCCCATGGGCGGTGATCCTTGGGGAAGGTTTCGGCCTGTACCGCGCCCTTGCGCTGGAGCGCCTCGACCACCTTCTTCACATCCTGGGTGCGGGACTTGTCGGCGATCAGCACGGCGTCGTTCATCGCCACGGCGACGATATTGTCGAGGCCGAGGCCGACAATCTCCAGCCCCTCGGTCTCCGAACGCAGCAGCACGTTGCGGCAATCCAGCGCCGTCGCCGCGCCCGACAGGGCGACGCCGTCCGCATCGGGCTGCATATGGCTCCACACCGAATCCCAGTCGCCCAGGTCCGACCAGCCCGCATCATAGGGCACGACCGACAGATTGTCGGCCCGTTCCATGATCGCATAGTCGATCGCCAGATTGTCCGCCCGGCTCCATGGTTCTTCGGCCAGGCGCAGGAAGCCGAGGTCGGATTCCGCCTGCTCCACCGCTTGCTGCACCGACGCGAACATGGTGGGGGCGTGGCGCTGGAAGGCGGCGATGATGTCGCGGGCGGCGAACAGGAAGATGCCCGCATTCCACAGATAATTGCCCGTCGCCAGCATCTCCGCCGCACGTTGGGCATTGGGCTTTTCGACGAAGCTCGCCAGCTTGATCGGTTGGCCCGATCCGTCCGGCCGATCGGCGATCTCCAGATAGCCATAGCCGGTTTCCGGCCGCGTGGGCTGGATGCCGAAGGTGACCAGATCACCCTTCGCCGTCGCCGCCAGCCCCTTGCCCACCGCCTCGCGGAAGGCCGCGGCGTCGGTGATGACATGATCGGACGGCGCGACGAGCAGGACCGCATCGGGCTGTTTCGAGGCCAGGTGCAGGGCGGCCGCCAGGATGGCCGGCGCGGTGTTGCGGCCCTCCGGCTCGATCAGGATGGCTTCGGGGTCGATGCCTTCCTGCGCCAGCTGCTCGGCGATGATGAAACGGAACAGCGAATTGGTCAGCACCATCGGCCTGGCGAAGCGGAAGGCGTCGGTCGCGCCGGACAGGCGTCGGGCCGCGTCCTGAAACAAGGTCCCCGCGCCCAGCAACGGCACGAATTGTTTGGGATAGGATTTGCGGGACAGCGGCCAGAGCCGCGTTCCGGAACCGCCCGCCAAAATGACGGGCGTGATGAGGATTTCAGAATCGGCAGGATTCGCCTTCGCCATAATGTCCGCTCAACCTTTTGCATGCCCCGCGATCGCCGGGATGTTTGCACAATGCTATGCAGGAACTGCGACAAGCCACAATGTAGCGGCCCCGTTTTTCCGCGATGCGCCAGCCGTAACTTCCATTTCGCGCCGCAGCAATTTTTATATGGCCTTTGGCTGCCGTCTCATCAGTCCGCGTAGGAAGGACACGCGACGCGGCAGCAAGATCGCGTCCGGCACAGGGGGAGCCGGCGACACTCCATCCAAGCGCTGATGCCGAAAGGACGAATGGTCGAACGCTGGTTTGGAATGCCGAGTACGCGGTCCGGAATTGGGAGCTGTAGATCAACGACCGTTATAGAAGGAAGAAACAAGAACAATTGTGCTGTCGCAAGGATCGCGCCGATGCCCTGTGGACCGTAGACCTTGTGCGCCGACACAGTGGCCAGGTCGAAGTCGCGACCGATCCGCGGCGGGATGCTCCCTACTGCCTGGGTGGCATCGCAGTGATACAGACCATCAAGCCCCTGGGCGAGCGTCGTCGCGATGTCGGCGATCGGCTGGACCGTTCTCACGTCGTAGTTGACCGCCATGACGGAGGCTAGATCGACGCCGTCTCCGAGCAAGGCTTCGAGCGCGTTGAGATCAACGATTCCCGTCTCATCTACGGCGGCTAGCCGCACGTCAACGCCTTCAAGGAACCTAGTGCGATACGATAAATAACTGAGCGGTCGCTTCCTCCCGAAGTTGCAAGGCCCGGTTCACGAAGATCGATTGGTGGTTTGAAAGCGTGTTAGGTCGCACCTCTAATTCGCGGGAAATGTCGCCAAACGCGATGCCGTCCTGGCCGGCCTTTTCCAGCTGCTTGAATGCGGCGAGTCTGATTTGCTGACCTAGCGTAGCAGACATCCTGGCTACGTCTATTGCTTGCATATCCCCACGAAAGGCGAATTATCGAATCGTGTCCGCATAGATTATGTAGATCATGTCGCCCGTCAGCGAACCGGATGCTGCAACATTCCTAAAAATGAAGTTGGCGCGTAAACTATGTAGCTTACCTCCTTTATCCAATAGTTGGGCCAGATCGTCCGCGGCTAAGCTGCCAGTTGATGCCGTCGGCGTGCATGATACCCAATGCCGCTTTTCCGACACTGCGCTCGAGCACGTCGCGCCACGGCACCAACGTGAAGTCCCGCGATCGCTCGACAACAGCGAAACTTCCACTTTCCAGATCGACCCGACGGGCGATCTTTCCCTCGATCCTCTCACCGATCCGCGCGGGTTCGAACCGTTTCCCGATTTCGTCGCCGAGCCGCTCGCCGGCATGCTGCAATTCACGTCTCCGCAGTGTGTCCAGCGCGCCGCCCCGGTAGCGAAACCCGGGCTGCTCTTCGTCCGCCAGTTGCTGCTCGACCAGCCACTGCCGCCGCGCCGCGAGCGCGTTCTGCACCTCCCGTCCATATCCCACGTCGCGCATGGCGCCATGACCACCCTCGGCAAGCGCACTATCAAGCCAGGTCGGCGCTTCCTTGACTGCCAGTTCGTCGACCGGGGACCGCGACAGCAATTTCAGCGTGACTGGCCGGTCGCGCTGCTGGGCTCTGGCATAGGCATCGGCCCGAGCGAGATGATCGTCGGTAATCGTCCAGCTTCCATCAGCGAGGCGCTCGGGTCCGGTGCCCGCGCGCCGCATCGCCTCGAGCCGCCGGACATGGCTGGTTGCGAACGCCTCGCTGGCGCCCGGATCGTGCGCCAGGTGCAGATCGATCGAGTAGCGCCCGCCATTGGCGCGGGCGACCGCATCGACGGTGCGATCAGCCTGGGTCGCCTCGATCCGCGACGGCGCGACCCGTACCGTCGATCCTTCGGGAACCGATGGCGTGGCATCGCCCCGGCCTGTATCGACATAATGGACCCGGCCATCGATCCCGTCGATCATCAGGTAGTGCCGGTCGCGGTGCTCATCGGAAAAGCCACGCTGGATCACCCGTCCGACGATCGGTTCTCGAAGGTCATTGGACACGACCTGCTCGACGCCAGCACGGTCAAGCCTGCGGGCGGTCAGTTCTCGCTGCATGAGGCGGATGATGTCGCCGCGCTCCCCCATCCGGCGGAGCGTTTCCTCCAGCCCCTCGGCAAGCCTGTAGCGTCCGCCACCAACATCGTCGGCCAGACCCATCGCCTTGAGCTTGCGCAGCCGTCCCGCCGCGACCGATTGCTGGAAGGGATCATTGTCGGCCGGCGACACCGTTCGGTCGACGTCCATGCGGCGGACCAGCCGGCGGTCGATCGCGGTCAGCCGTTCCTGGTCGACATCATGGCGCAGGCGCGCCTCGATCTCACGGTCGGTACGAGGACCAAGGTCGAGCGTCACAAGCTCCGAGGCGCGCTCGCGAAGCCCGTGCGAGATATACTCCCGCGCGATGACCAGATTGTCGCCCCGGTCATCGACGCCGCGCAGCACGATGTGGGTATGCGGACGCTCGGTATTGAAGTGGTCGACCGCGACCCAGTCCAGCTTCGTGCCGAGGTCCTGCTCGACCTGGGTCATCAGTCGCCGGACATAGGGCTTGAGGTCGGGATATTCCGCGCCGTCCTCGGCCGATACGATGAAGCGAAACTGATGGCGGTCGCCGGCGGTCCGCTTGAGGAAATCACCGCCATCTGCGCGGTCGGCCTCGGGACCGTAGAGTTCGCCCGGCAAGCCCTCGCGCGTCACCCCGTCGCGCTGGATGTAGCGCATGTGCGCGCGGGCGGCTTGGCCGCCCTTGCCATCCAGGCGGATCAGGCTCGCCTTCACCACGGCACGGCGCCCGCGAAAGCCCGCGAGCCGGTCGCGGCTCGACAGCAATCGCCCCATGCTCGCGCCGCGCCCGATCCGACTGCCGTCGAACCGTCGCGTACGGACTCCGGTCTTCGTGCCGGCAAGGCGTGCCGCAGCGCGGATGCGGCCGCCATATTTGAGGACCTTCTTGCCATCCTTGCCGCGCTGGCTGCCGAATTTGGGGGTGAAATCGTCGTCAGACATCGTGAAGTACCTCAGTCTCGCGATTTCTAGCAGGAAATGGCTGATTTCGGCCATTCCTGCTCTGGCCGTCTCGCGGCTGCAATCGTCTGTCTCGTGAAAAAAGGATGTGCAGACAAATGCTTGGCAGGGGGCGCGAGACACTGCCTTTATCTTGTTTCCCGTTTCTCCCTTCTCCCATTTCCTTCCGCCTCAAAAAAGGGGGAGAGACGACGCCGAACCAACGACGCCTCTCCACCCGAGCTCTTCGCTGGTCAGTGCGCATGGAGCATCCCGTCGCGCGCCTCCGTTCGATCCGGGGCGACACGGCACCCGGTCATGCCATGGGCATTCCCGTCGCCATCCACGAGCATGATGGCAGTGAACCACGCCCCATCAAGGCAGCCACAGATGGCGACCCGGTCCAGTTCAAATTCTGCTTCATCGGGGTCCTCATAGAGGCCCAGCCAGCGCTCCTCGCTCCGTGCATCCCACCGGAAATCAACCTCTTCGGCCTCCAGGAACTGACGCGCCAGACCTTCCGCCGCGCCGCGCCCGTACTCCCGCTCCAGCCCTGCGACCAGCGCCGACACGGCCTTGTCATTGCATCCGGGAAACGCCGTTTCGATGTGCTGAACCATGCCCATAATGACCTCCTTCGCTCTCGTTCCCATCATCGAGAACGGCGTTTCGAGGACGGCTGGCGCAGCGGCTGTCAGGGCCGATGAGCGAAGCGAAGAGCCGCGAAGCGGACGTGGGGGGAACCGATTTGCGCAGCAGATCGGGGGGTACCCGCGGGCCTTGATAGCCGCTGCGCCAGCCGTCACACTCGGCCTATCGAGACGAGCTTCCTCCCTCTCGCGGGCACGCGACCTCACGTCATTGCTCCTGCGACAGGGCGACAAAGAGTGACCCCTTGGGCTGCGCATCAAGTCTATCGGAAGGCGGCGATGCCGGTATCTTTCGGACGGCGAAGAGTCCCTCCACCGGCCGCGCCGTTGCGGGCACCCGGTCGCTTTCCTGTGTGTCCGGCGCGACGCTGGCAAGATAGCCGACGGTCTCGCGCGGAAGGCTAGCGCGACCTGCGAGATAGTCTGCATAGCGCGCCGGCCCCGCATTATAGGCCGCGAAGAGCCCCGGATAACCGAAGCGGTCGTACATCAATCGGAGGTAGAAGGTGCCCGCGAGGATATTGTCGCGCGGGTCGTCCGGATCGACGCCAAGGCCGAGCCGCGCGCGGATGTCCAACCAGGTCCCGGGCATGACCTGCATCAGTCCGATGGCCCCTGCCGACGAACGGATCGGCCGCCCGTCCTGGACGGTGCGGCCCCGGCTCTCGGCCTGCATCACGCGCTCGATCCAGGCGACCGGCACGCCGAAGCGCAGCGATGCCTCGCCTATGTAGGGCCGCCATGTGGACACCGTCGATGCAGGCTGCCCGGCCGATGACGGACCAGTGGACTGGGCCGATATCGGCACCGGCGCGGCGAATGCGAGGGCGGCGACCGTCAATCTCAGCGGCGCCATAGCAGCTGCGCCTTGCCGACGAGATCCGTGCCCTCGCTCACCCCGACATAGCGCCCGTCGAACGAATCGGCACTGTCCATCAGCAGGAAGAGTTGCTGCCGCCGGAGCATGCGACAGCCATGCCACGACGGCATGACCCGCCCCATGGCATCGAATTTCTTGCGCCTTGCTACCGGCCGTCCATTGACGAAGACTTGGTCGCCGAGCGCGCAAACCTCGTCGCCGGCCTCGGCCGCGACACGCTTCACGAGCGGGACATTGTGGGGGAGATAGCGCCGGGCCGCAGCGAGCGCCCGGAAGGGTTCGGGCAGGCGCGCCACCACCATGTCGCCTGTCATGACGGGCGCGCCGGGACTGACTTGGTAGAGCCCGATCGGGGCGCTCGCGCTGGCATTCCAGAGCAGGCGCGGTGTTGGCGGAAGCATCGCCGAGCCGAGTACCAGACCCGCGCCCAGGCCGACGAGGAAGAAGCGCCAGCGGCGGCGGCGCTGCACTTCCTTGCGCAGGCGAAGCGTCTCGCCCCAGGCGAGCAGCGGCGCGTCCTTGAAGCGACTGCGACGGCCGCTCATTTGGAAATGCCCCGCGCACTCTGTTCGCGCGACCAGGCATCGAGATCGTCGATATGATATTGGACGTAGCGGCAATGGCGGCGGAATACCGGCCCCGTGCCGAGGCGTCGCATCCGCCGCAGCAGCAGCCCGGAAATCTTGAGATAGGCCGCCGCCTGCTCGGTATTCAGGAAGGGCGAGCCGCGCTTGGCGCGGGTCGCCCGGGCGATCTGGTCGTCGTCGTCCATGATGAGCCATCCTTTCAATAAAGCGACCCATGGCGATGGGTTCGCGATATCGAGGATGGCGGGCGGGATACCGGGCCGGGAGTGTCGAAACCGGCAACGGCGTTTTCGACACAGCATGAAAGGTCCCCGCGCCGGGTTCGGCGCGGGGGTCGTG
>NZ_NOIW01000101.1:0-19011 GCF_002708645.1 Sphingobium sp. IP1 | reverse complement strand
GGGGTGGGCAATTGAGGCAGTGCCTGGACAGGCCCCCCCCCTAGCGGCCTCCCGCTTGCGGGAGGGGGAACATCTAATTACGCCGCGATATGCATCGGTTCGAGGCCCGCGAGGCGCGTCACGACCGTCAGTTCGGGCACCTGCCGCGGCTTGTGACCGTCCAGCGCCTTCGCCACCGCGCCGATATGGGCGGGCGTCGTGCCGCAGCAGCCGCCGACCATATTGACCAGCCCTTCATCCACCCACTGACGGATCAGCTTCGCGGTGGTTTCCGGCAGCTCGTCATATTGCCCCAGTTCATTGGGCAGGCCGGCATTGGGATAGGCCAGGATCAGCGTGTCGGCATTTTTCGACAGTTCGGCCAGATAAGGCCGCAGCAGGTCGGCGCCGAAGGCGCAGTTCACGCCGATGGTCAGCGGCTTCAGGTGGCGCAGCGAATACCAGAAGGCGTTGATCGTGTGGCCCGACAGGTTCCGACCCGACATGTCGGTGATGGTGAAGCTGAGCATCACCGGCACCGAACGGCCCGCCGCTTCCTCCGCCTCGCGCGCGGCCATGCCGGCAGCCTTGGCGTTCAACGTATCGAAGCAGGTTTCGATCAGCAGGAAGTCGACGCCGCCGGCGATCAGCGCGTCGCACTGCTCGCGATAATCGGCCTTGAGCGTATCATAATCGACCTCGCGATAGGCGGGATCGTTGACGTCGGGCGAGATGCTGAGCGTCTTGTTGGTCGGGCCGATGGAGCCGCAGACGAAGCGGGGCTTGCCGTCCTTCGCCGTCGCCTTTTCGCAGGCGGCCCGCGCGATCTTGGCGGCGGCGACATTGATGTCCCACACCAGATGCTCGCAGCCATAATCGGCCATCGCGATCTTGGTCGAGGAGAAGGTGTTGGTCTCGATCATGTCGGCGCCATTGTCGAGATAGGCGGTATGAATGCCCTCGACGATGTCCGGCCGGGTCAGGCAGAGCAGGTCGTTATTGCCCTTCTGGTCCTTGGCCAGGTCCAGGTCACCGCGATAATCGGCTTCGGTCAGGCCATGCTTCTGGATCGACGTGCCATAGCCACCGTCGAAGATCAGGATCTTTTCCGCCGCCAGGGCGCGCAAACGTGCTTCGGCGTTCATGCCGTCTTCTCCAGTTCAGCCGCAACCTGCGGGCGCAGGCCCAGCAGGTGGCAGATCGCATAGCTTAGTTCCGCCCGGTTGAGCGTATAGAAATGGAAGTCGCGCACGCCGCCCATATAGAGGTTGCGGCACAGTTCCGCCGCCAGCGTGGCGGAGACGAGCTGGCGCGCGGCGGGATGCTGGTCCAGCCCGTCGAACAGGCGGCCCATCCAGGCGGGGACATCGGTGTTGCACATCGCCGACATGCGCTGGACCGCGGCGAAATTGCTGACCGGCATGATGCCGGGAATGACGTCCGCATCGATGCCGGCGGCGGCGACCGTGTCGCGGAAGCGGAAGAAGGTGTCCGCCTCGAAGAAGAATTGGGTGATCGCACGGGTCGCGCCGGCGTCAATCTTGCGCTTCAAATTGTCGATGTCGCTCTGCGCGCTCAGCGCATCGGGATGGGTTTCGGGATAGGCCGCGACCGAAATCTCGAAATCATGGCGCTTGCGCAGCCCCTCGACCAGTTCGGCCGCGCCCTTGTAACCATCGGGGTGCGGCTGGAAGGCGGTGCCGGCCTCCGGCGGATCGCCGCGCAACGCGACGATATGGCGCACGCCCGCTTCCCAATAGGCATCAGCCACTTCGTCGATCTCGGCCTTGCTGGCGGCGACGCAGGTCAGGTGCGCGGCGGCGGCCAGCGGCGTTTCCCTGGCGATGCGCGCGACCGTATTATGGGTGCGCTCGCGGGTCGAGCCGCCCGCGCCATAGGTCACCGACACGAATTTGGGCGCCAGCGGCGTCAGCGTCTCGATCGCCGACCAGAGCTGTTCCTCCATCTTCTCCGTCTTGGGCGGGAAGAATTCGAAGCTCACATTGAGGTCGCCGGCCAGATCCGCATAGAGCGGCCCTTCGGCATGATGGCGGGCGCGGTCAGTCTGGGTCATGCGGAAATCCGTTCTTCGATGGGCAGGATGTCGGCGCCGCGCTGGCGCCCGAGCCATAATTGTACCGTCAGTTCCTGGCCGGGCAGCATGTCCACCCGCTCCAGTTCCAGGCCCGCCTGCGCGAACCAGCCTTCGATCTGCATGTCGGAAAAGCCCAGCCGCGCATGCTGGTCGCGGGTGCGCAGCTCCTCGCGTTCATGGGCGGCGAAATCGACGATCAGCACCCGGCCGCCGGGCCGCAGCACCTGCGCCGCCTGCGCGATCACCTGCTCGGGCGCCTGCGCATAATGCAGCACCTGATGCAGCAGCACCGTGTCGACACTGGCGGGATCGAGCGGCAGCGCGGAGAAATCGCCGAGCAGCAGCGCATATTTGTCGCCCGCATCCTCGGGCAGCTTGGCGCGGGCCAGCCGCAACATATCGGGGCTGCGATCAAGCGCCGTCACCTGATCGGCGGCCGGGCCGAACAATTCGATCATCCGCCCGGTGCCGGTGCCGATATCGAGCAGATGGCCGATCGCCTGCCCGTCCAGCATCGCGCGCATCGCCGCTTCCACATCCGCCTCGGCGACATGGAGCGAACGGATCGCGTCCCATTCCTCGGCATGTTCGGCGAAATAGGCTTCGGCGGCGCGGGCGCGCTCGGCCCGCACGGCGGCAAGGCGCGCGAGATCCGCATTTTGCCATGCGGCCTCGGCGGCCGACGGCTGCAACTGGTCGAACAAGGTGATGAAGGGCTGGACCGACGCTTTCTGGCCCAGCCGCAGGAAGACCCAATTGCCCTCCTTGCGCCGTTCGACCAGGCCGGATTCCACCAGGATGCGGATATGGCGCGACACGCGCGGCTGGCTCTGGTCGACCACCTGCGCCACTTCGCCAACGGCCAGTTCCATCGCCCGCAACAGGTGGACGATGCGCAGCCGCGTCGGGTCTCCAAGAGACCGGAAAATGTCGAGGGCGCCACTCATGCGGCAATCATATAAAGAAATCTTTATATGCGTCAATGGCCGTCCATTGCGGGCACTTCCGACAAAAACCGCGCCTTATCAGGCCCTCCCGCTCAGGAATGGGATTGCCTTGCTTCGCCCAAAGCATTACGAATCAGCGCGCAGGCGCAATGGGGGGTGAGCTTTTCTCCGAGAGTGGTCTGCATCTTTTTTTTCTCTGAGAGGGGTTTGCCCATGTCCAAGTCGATTGCTCTTTCGCTCGTTCTCGCCGCTTCGCTGGGTCTGGCTGCTTGCGGTGGCCACACCGCCGAAAACGCTGCCAACAACGCCGCCAACGCTGCTGAGAACGCTTCGAACGCTGCCGACAACGCCATGAACGCCGCGATGAACGCTGCCGACAACGCTGCGAACGCCGCTTCGAACGCGACCAACAACGTCGCCAACGCGATGTAATTTCCCTTTCGGGAAGAGTTTTTGGAAAAGGGCCGCACCGGAAACGGGAGCGGCCCTTTTCTTATGCGCGAAAGGATCGGCGATTGACCAAGCGACCTTCCCTGCTGCTCCTGCTGGCGCTGGGCGCCTGCAATTCCGGCCAGGATGATGGCGTCGGCGGCGTCAGCGCGGCCGAAGCCAGCGCGCTCAATGCCGCCGCGGCGCAGCTGGATGCGCGCGCCGGTGCCGCATCACCGCAGGAGGCCGGGCTCAACCCCGCCGCCGTCGCGGCCGCCCGCGCCGACCGGCGACAGGCCGGGGGCAATGCCGCCCGATAGCAAGAGGGCCGCCCCCTTTCACGGGGACGGCCCTTCATGGTCACCAGATGGGGTGATGCTCAGCAGTTGCGGTCGATCGCGCGGCCAGCCAGCGCACCGACGCCCGCGCCGATGATGGCGCCCGTGGTGCCGTCGCCCCGGCCATAGCGGCTGCTGCCCTTACCGACTTCGTTGCCGAGCAGGCCACCGGCGATCGCACCGATGATGGTGCCGCCCGTGCCATTGTCCCGGCAGCGATAGCCGCCGCGATAACCGCGATAGTCATTGCGGTAATAATTGCCGCGATAACCGCCGCGATAGCCACGGTCGCCGCGATAATAGTCGCCCCGATAGCCGCGATAGCCACGGTCACCGCGATAGCCGCGATCACCCCGATAATAGTCGCCGCGCTCATAACCGCGGCCCCAGCCATCGCGCGCCATGGCGGGCGTCGCGGTGACGGCGAGGGAGGCAGCGCCCATGGCGAGCGCAGCACCCATATTGATCAGATACTTCATCTTCATGGCGTTGCTCCTCAGATTGCCATTTCCGCGGTGAACCGGACGGGCCGATCACCAGGATTGATGCCCTTATGACTGATTCGCGTTGAGTGGAGCCTGAATGGCGGTGACAGCCACCGTTAAGCTGGCAACGCTTCGCCACTCCCCTGCTGCGTCCCGCCGACATTTCCCCTATGGCAGAGCGCGATGCGTCGAATCCTGATCGTTCTCGCTCTTGCGATCCTGCTGCTGCCTGCCCCGCCGTCCACCAAGCCCGCCGCCGTGCGGCCGGGCACCTTGCTGGTGACGGCGCGGGCGGTGCCGCTCGACAGCAGCGATCCCGAGCGCCACCGGGTCGGCACGCTCACCTATCTGGGCGGCTGGCAGCTTGGCAGCGACAATCCGGGCTTTGGCAGCATATCCTCGCTGCTGGTCGACGGACCGGGCCAGATATTGGCGCTGAGCGATGCCGGCGTGCTGATGGGCTTCCATGTCGGCCCCGGCCGCGCCAGCCGCCGCCCCTTCATCGCGCCGCTGCCGGTAAGGGCACAGGACAGGGACCGGCCCTGGTGGTCCTGGGATTCGGAATCCATGACCCATGATCCGGCGAGCGACCGCTATTGGGTCGGGTTCGAGCTGCTCCAGGCGATCTGCCGCTATTCGCCCGGCTTCGCGCGGGTGGAGGCGTGCCGGACCTGGCCGGAAATCGTCGCCTGGCCCAAGACCGGATCGATCGAATCCTTCACCCGCCTGCCCGATGGCCGCTTCATCGCGATCGGCGAGATGGGCATGACCGCCGACGGCCATCATGACACATTGCTCTGGTCGGGCGATCCGGCCGAGCATGACACGGCCGACCCGATTCACCTCCATTATGTCGCGCCGCAGGGCTATCGCCCGACCGACATGGTCGCGCTGGACGATCGCCATCTGCTGGTGCTGAACCGGCGCCTGACCCTGCAGGAACTGTTCACCGCGACGATCGCGATGATCGAGCTGCCTGAGAATCCCGCACCGAACACGGAACTGCGCGCGCGGACGCTGGCGCGGCTGGCGCCGCCGCTGCTGGCCGACAATTTCGAAGGACTGGCGCTCAGCCGGGAACAGGGCCGGACGATCCTGTGGGTCGCATCCGACGACAATCACGAATTCTTCCAGCGCACCTTGCTGCTGAAATTCCGATTGGATTGATCAGGGTCGGGGCGCGGACTGGTGCGGCGCATTCCCTGCTCAGCAGGGAATATCAAGAAACGCAAAAAAGCGGCCTGTTGCCAGGCCGCTTCTTATGCCGAAACGAATCGAAGCGAATCAGGCGGCTGCGGCAGCCTGCTTCTTGACGATGTCGCGCTTCAGGCGACGGGCCTTCAGCGACAGCTTGTCGTCGCTGGTCTTGACCAGCCAGTTGTCGAGGCCGCCATTATGCTCGACCGAGCGCAGACCATGGGTCGACACGCGCAGCTTGACGGTGGTTTCCAGCGTTTCGGAGATCAGCGACACGTTCTGCAGGTTCGGCAGGAACACGCGCTTGGTCTTGTTGTTGGCGTGGGAAACATTGTGACCCACCTGGCGACCCTTACCGGTCAGCTCGCAAATGCGCGACATAGTCAATCAACCTTTGAAATTCGGGTTCGTTCGGAAAGCGGCGCCGATAGCGGGATTCCCGCTCGCCGTCAACCTTCCGCTCGGTTCGTGGCACTATCGCAACCATTTCACCGGGCCCCGCGTTCATCCCCCCGTTCAATAGAGGAGAGTGCCATGCGTTTCATCGGCGGATTGCTGCTGATCGCGCTTATCGTCATCGGCGCCGGGATAGCAACCGGATTCATCGACTTGCAGAAGACTCAGGAGGGTCGCCTGCCCGAAGTGCAGGTAAAACAGGGCGCCCTGCCCAAATATGAGGCGAGCGTCGCCAAGGTCGAAGTGGGCAGCCGCAACGAAACGGTCGAGGTTCCGACCGTCGACGTGAAGAAACCCTGAGTCGATTCGCGGGCTTTTGATGCGCCTCCCGGCGCATGGACGGCACCAGCCCGCACCCCCACCCGGCCACCCAACAGCCTATCCTGGAATGGGCGGCCGGGTGGGGGTGCGGGCTGGTGCGGCTCTCCCTCTCCGACTAAGGCGGGGTCATGACCTCGCCCTTTCCCTTGCCCGAACCGATGCGCCGCGCCTTTGCGCTGGCGCGGCAAGCCGAAGCGGCGGGCGAGGTGCCGATCGGCGCCGTGGTCACGCGCGATGGCATCATCATCGGCGAGGGTGAGAATCGCAACCGCCGCGACAATGATCCCACTGCCCATGCCGAAATGGTGGCGATTCGTGCCGCCGCTACCCGGATCGGCGACTTCCGCCTGACCGGCTGCGACCTGTGGGTGACGCTGGAGCCGTGCCCGATGTGCGCGGGCGCCATCTCTCACGCCCGCGTCGCCCGGCTCTATTATGCGGTGTCTGACCCCAAGGGCGGCGCGGTCGAACAGGGACCGCGCCTCTTTGCCCAGCCGCAATGCCTGCACCGCCCCGAAATCTATGGCGGGCTGGCCGAGGCGGAAGGATCAGCGCTGCTGCGCGACTTTTTTGCCGCCCGGCGCTGAATAATTGATGCGGTAGAGCGTGTAGGGCAGCGTCATCGCCGTCTTGAGCGTCACCGGCTGCAACCAGGCCGGAATCGTGCCGCGCATCAGGTCCGCATAGAAGCCGCGCGGACTGCGCGACTGATAGATGGTTCCTTCCGGGAAATTGGGACAGACCAGCAAATAGGTCGCATGATGCTTGGCCGCGATCGGGCGGAAGGCGTCGGCCGGCCCGTCATAGGCATGATGCATGTCGAGGATCGTCGCGCCATTGCGATGATAGGGGCCGGCCACCGCGCTATGATGCGTCGTGGCGATGATGCGTGGTCCCAGATCGACCATGGTGAAGATGGTCGCCGGCGGCAGCTGGTCCAGCACCTCCAGCGCCGGCAGGGTGCGACAGCGGCCATTGGCCTTCTTGATCGCGTCGGTGCGGGCAATGGCAGACGGGCGCCATGGCCTGGGCTTGGTGCCGGTCGCCTGCTGCCACAGCGCGATCACCTGCGGATAGAGCGGATAGGCACAGGCGATGGCGCCGACCAGCAGCGCGCCGATCCCGGCCAGGATACGCACCCGGTGCGATCCGGTGAAGATCGCCGTCACCAGCCGCCATCCGGCCCAGGCAGCGGGCGGGATCGCCAGCAACTGCGCTGCCGGCCCGGCGCGCAGCTGCCAGAAGAGCAGAGCGGTCGAGAAAAGCATCATCAGGCCGATCGTCGCGAACGCCCAGAGCCGGTCGCTGTCGCGCCGCAATTCCCATAGCGCCCAGAGCAGGCCGATGAGGCCCACCGCCGGCAGCGCCATCAGCGGCACGACCAGGCTCTGCGCCTGCGCGGTGATGGGCTTTGCCTCGCGGATATTGGCGAGCCAGAGCTGCTGCAGCTCGGGCGAGATCTGATAGGGGGTCAGGCATTGCGGCCAATTGAGCAGGAAGAACAGGCCCACCGCCCCGCCGACGATCATGCCGGCGATCAGCCGCTGCCACCAGAGCCGCAGCGGCAGGCGGCTCAAGAGCACCATGCCCGCGCCGGCCGCGCCGAACACCGCGACCCAGATCGGCGAGATGGCATCGCATACCATGTGGCGATTATCGTAGCTGGCGAAGAGGACGTAGCAGAGCGATGTCGCCCCCGCGAGGCTGAGGCCATAGGGCAGCATCCGCCGCCCGGCGCCATCGCGGAACACCCAGCGCAGCGCCACCAGCGCGCCGCCAGCGGCGAGATAGACGATCATCTCCATGCCGATCGCCACCGACAGGGCGCTCGACACGCCGGCCACCACGCCGCCGCGCAGCCAGTTGCGATCGATGAGGCCCGCCATCATCGTCAGCGCCAGCGCCAGCTGCCAGCCATGATGGTCGATCCGCATCGGCGCGAACATGCCCAGGCCCATCTGCGCGGCGAGCGGCGCCAGCACCGCGAACAGCCAGGCCCAGCGCGCGCCGACGGCGCCGCCCGCCAGCCGCCGCGCGATCGACCCCAGGCTCAGCATCAGCAGGAACAGCGGCAGCAGCGGCGCGATCGCACAGGCCAGACGGTCAGCCAGATCCTGTTCGACAAAGGCGCGGAAGAACAGCATCAGCCCAGCGAGCGGGATGTCCACCAACCGCGACCAGTGGATATTGGCACCCCCCGGCGGATCGAGCCGATATTGGCGCAGATCATACCAGCCCTGCCCGGCCAGCCAGTCCTTCACCTGGACGAAGCGGATATTGTCGTCCGTATCGCTCAGCGTCAGCCAGTGGATCGCGGGCCAGCGATCGACCAGCATGCCGACCAGGATCGCGATCCAGATCAGGAAGGTCAGCCACTTCCAGTGGCGATCGGCATAGGCAGTGAGGATCGCGAACCAATGGGACGCGCGGGCGCGGACAGCAGGCCAGCTTTGCAAATTCATGGCCGGTGGATTAGACGCTCCACACCAAAGCGCAACGGGGCTCCATGAAAATCATCGACCGACTGTCGCCGGCCCATCAGGCCCTGTTCTGGCAGATATTGCGCTATGGCATCAGCGGCCTGTTCATCACCGCCTGCCAGGCGGCGATCTACTGGACGCTGGCGGCGCCGGTCGGCCTCCATCCACAGGTCGCCAATGGCATCGGCTATCTGTGCGCGGTCGCCATCGGCTATGTGCTGCACAATGCCTTCACCTTTCGCGGCCATGGCAGCCAGTCGGGCCATGCCGCGCGCGGCTTCCGCTTCGTCGCCGTCTCGCTGGTCAGCTATGCGCTCAACGCCCTGTGGGTCTATCTGTGCGTCACCCATATGCGCTGGCCCGAATGGTCGCCGATCCCGGCGATGATCTTCGTCACCCCCGCCGTGGTGTTCGGCCTCAACCGGCAATGGGTGTTCCGCTAAGGGAAATCCCCCGATTCCTCAGATCGCCAGCGCCCGGTTTGGCATGGCGCGCAAGCGGCCGACGTCGCGCTGCGGTGGCGCGCCGAACAGGCGGCGATATTCGCGGCTGAACTGGGACGGGCTGTCATAGCCGACCTGATAGCCGGCCTCGGCCGCGTCGATCCGCTGTGCCAGCATCATCTGCCGCGCCTGCTGGAGCCGCAGCTGCTTTTGATATTGCAGCGGCGTCATCGCCGTCGCCCGGCGAAAATGATCGTGGAAGCTCGACAGGCTCATGCCGGCAAGATCGGCCAGCACCGGGCCACTGAACGGCTCGCGATAATGGGCCTTGAGCCAGCGGATCGCGCGCGCGATCTGGCCGGTGCGGCTGTCGCCGCTCGCAATCGCGCGCAGCAGCCCGCCACTCGGCCCCATCATCAGCCGCAGCAGCAATTCCCGCTCGACCAAGGGCGCCAGCAGCGCGGCACTGTCCGGCTGGCCGAGCAGGCCGGTGAGCCGGCTCGCCGCGTCCAGCAGTTCGGGCGTGATCGGATGGAGCGAGAGCGCCCGGCCCTCCTCCACTACCGCAGCAGCCGGCAGGGCCAGCGCGATGTCGGACAGCAGCGCCGGGTCGAGATAGAGGCAGAAGCAGAGATAGGGGCTTTCCGCATCCGCCTGCGTCACCGTGCCGGTGATCGGCAGGTCGAGCGAGGCGACCAGATAGCTGGCCGGGCCATAGGCTATGACCGCGTCGCCCATCATCACCTGCTTGGCGCCCTGCGCGATGATGCACAGTGCCGGGCGCTGGAGCATATGCACCGGCTCGCCCGGCTGCGACCAGCGCACCAGCGTCAGGCGCGGGATCCGCGTGTCGACTATGCCGTCCGCGTCCATATGGCGGGCGATCTGCTCGCCCAGATGCTCATGAGTCATGCGCGCCACATCCCAGGAATTTCAGGCAATCGAGATAGCCCATAAGCCCACCAATGGCCACGCCCGATCATTCATTCGGAATATCGTGCAATCATGGCGCAGGACCATTCTACCGCTCCACGGCCGAACGGGCGCATTCATGCTCCATCGGATCGGATGTCGATCCGCCCCAAGGATGGAGCTTCAATCATGGCTATCGAGAACAAGGTCATCGCGATCACCGGCGCCAGCAGCGGCATTGGCGAGGGCACGGCGCGGCTGCTGGCGGCACGCGGGGCGAAGCTGATGCTGGGCGCCCGCCGCACCGATCGACTGGCGGCGCTTGCCGACGAACTCAATGCTGCCGGCGGCACGGTCGCTTTCCGCGCGCTCGACGTCACCGACCGCGCCGATGTCGAGGCGTTCATTGCCGCGACGCAGGCCGAATTTGGCCGCATCGACGTGCTGGTCAGCAATGCCGGGCTGATGCCGCTGTCGCGCTTCGACAGTTTGAAGGTCGAGGAATGGGATCGGATGATCGACGTCAATGTCCGCGGCGTGCTGCACGGCATCGCCGCCGCCCTGCCCCGCTTCAAGGCCCAGGGCAGCGGCCATTTCGTCAATATCTCGTCGATCGGCGGCTATCGCGTCTGGCCGACCTGCGGCGTCTATTCGGCGACCAAATATGCGGTGCGCGCCATTTCCGACGGGCTGCGCATGGAGCATGACGATATCCGCGTCACCATCGTGTCGCCCGGTGTGGTCGAATCCGAACTGGCGAGCACCATCACCGAAGCGGGCGCCGCCGCCGCGATGGAGGATTTCCGCGCCATCGCCCTGACGCCCGACGCGATCGCCCGCGCCATCGCCTATGCGGTGGAACAGCCCGACGATGTCGATGTGAACGAATTGATCGTCCGTCCGGTGCGAACGATGGACTGAGGAAGAGAGCATTTGAGAAATGGCGGTACCAGCCCGCTCCCCCGCCCAACCGCCCGATCCAGTGTCATCCTGTCGGGTGGTTGGGCGGGGGAGCGGGCTGGTACCGTACCGAAAAATCGCTCTTTCGCGATTTTTCCAAACAGACTCCGGGATCGGTTCAGGCCATCCCGCACCAAACGGCCGGCCGCCCCTGCACGGGCGGCCGGCGCCGTTTCGTCAGTGGACGAAACGCGCGACGACGTCGCGGTAGGAACGGCTGACCTTCACCTGGGCGCCGGATTCCAGCACCAGGAAGCATTCGCCGTTGGTATGGGGCTTCACCTGGCGCACCTGGCTCAGGTTGACGATGGTCGAGCGATGGACGCGCTGGAAATTGCGCGGGTCGAGCCGCTTTTCCAGATCCTTCATCGTCTCGCGCAGGATCAGCGAATTGTCGGCGGTATAGATGCACATATAGTCGCCCGCCGCGTCGATCCGCTCGATCGAATCCACGTCGACGCGGAAAATCTGCCCGCGATCCTTGATGTTGATGAGCTTCTCGAACCGGTTCGACGCCGGCGCATCCTCGTCGCCATTGGCAAAATCGTGCATCGCGTCGGGCGCCACTTCGGCCAGCACCTCGCGCAGCTTTTCCGCTTCCTGCACCTGCTTCTTCTCGGACAGGCGCAGGCGCACCCGGTCGAGCGCATCGGCCAGGCGGCCTTCATCCACCGGCTTCATCAGATAATCGACCGCCTGTGCCTCGAAGGCGCGGATCGCATGGTCGCTATAGGCGGTGACGAAGATGAACAAAGGTGGTTCGACCTCCATCATCCCCTGGACGACGGAGAAGCCGTCGAAGCCGGGCATCTGGATATCGAGGAACACAAGGTCGGGTTTATGCGTCTTGATGGCACGGATGGCTTCGCGGCCATTGGTGCAGGTCTCGATGATTTCGACATCCTCATGCGCTTGCAGACGGAGCTTAAGGCCTTGGATAGCCAGGCTTTCGTCGTCGACGAGGATTGTTCTGATGGTCATGCGGCCACTTTCGATGTTTCATCCATGTTAAGCGGAATTTCGATGATGACCGAAAATCCGCTTGGCGTGGAACGCGTTTCGAACCGCTGTCGTTCCCCGAAGGCCTGAATTAACCGGTCCCGGATGTTCGGCAGGCCGACGCCCGTCCCCTCGCTGACCGGAATGTGTGGCTTCATTGCGCCATCGTTCAATCCCGGCCCGCTGTCCGACACGACGATCCGGACATTTTCACCGGCGGGTTGCGCCGAGACCGAGATTTCCGCCCCTTCCTCCTTGGGCGTGACCGCATATTTGATCGCATTTTCCACCAGCGGCTGCAGCAGCAGCGACGGCAGGCGCGCATGGGCGACCGAGGGATGGACGTCGAAGGACGGCCGCAGCCGGTCCTCGAACCGCATCTTCTCGATCTCCAGATAGAGTTTCAGCGTCTCGATCTCCTGCTCGATCGTCACCTGCGCGGTCGGCTCGTTGATCAGCGTATAGCGCAGGAAGGAGGACAGCCGCGACAGCATCGCATTGGCGCGCGTCGTTTCCTTGAGCAGCACCAGGGTCGAGATGGAATTGAGCGTGTTGAACAGGAAATGCGGATTGAGCTGATAGCGCAGCATGGCGAGCTGCGCGCTCGACGCCTGATTCTCCAGATGCAGCAGCTGATCCGCCTGCTCCTCCACCGTCAGGTAGAAGTTGATCGCATAATAGAGCGCAGACCAGGCCCCCAGCAGCGTCATCGACAGATAGAAGGCGCCCAGGAACAGCTGCAAGCCGGCGGTTTCGCTGCCCTTGTTCTGGGTCGAAAAGACCCAGGCATCGATGAAGGCGACCATCGCGGCGGCGGCGACCACGGTGACGATCGACGCGCCCCAGGTGAGGATCGGCCGCTGTTTCTGCAGGAAGCGGAAGGCGACCGCGATCAGCAAGGTCGCCGAATAGCCGGTAACGGTGGAGATCAGCACCGGGATCAGACTGGACAGCGGCTGACCATTGGCGATGGTGGACGACCCGCGCAGCAGGAAGGCCCCGGCCCAGCCAAGCGACTGGAGGTTCCAGAAAGCGCGATTCTTGTCCGCGAAAAAGGGTTTGGGCTGCAGGGGATGGACTGACATTGCCGACAGCCTAGGCGATTTCAGCGCCATGGTGAAGCCGCCCCGTCGTCCGGTATCAGGCCGCCGCAGCCGGCTCTTGCGCCATCGGGGTCACTTCGTCGCGGCACAGCCAGACCAGATCGCTCAGGTCCAGCGTGCGGCCGTCATGCGCCTGGATCGCGATCGCGCGGATCGGCATGCCATCGCGCTTGTCCGCCAGCACCTGGCAGAAGGGTGGCGCGCTGCCCCATTTCTCGCCCCACTGGCGCAGGGCGATCATCGCGGGAGCCAGTTCCTGCCCCTTTTCGGTCAGCCGATATTCGACCTTGCGCCGGTCGCATTGCATCGGCTGGCGCAGCATGATGCCATTTTCGACGAGCCGCGCGAGGCGGTTGGCCAGGATGTTGCGGGCAATGCCCAGCGTCGACTGGAACTCCTCGAAATGGCGAATGCCCGACAGGGCGCCGCGCAGGATCAGGAAGGACCAGCGCTCACCCATCGCCTCCAGCGCGGCGGGAAGGGCGCATTGTTCCAGGTCCTGGGCAAGATTATGTTTCATGATGTCGATCTAATAGCGCAAAGCGGCAACCGTTGCAAAAGTTGCACAAAGGCAACCCAAATCACACAGATCGGGATTTTTTTGTTGCGCTGCAAGGCGCTTCCCACACAATCGGGAAACGATGCTACGTCAATATGAACTTGTCGAACGGGTAAAGCGCTACGATCCGGATGCGGATGAAGCGATGATCAACCGCGCTTATGTCTTTTCTGTCCAGAAGCATGGCAGCCAGAAGCGCGCCAGCGGTGACCCCTATTTCAGCCATCCGATCGAGGTCGCGGGTATCCTGACCGACTTCTATCTGGACGACCAGACGATCGTGACGGCGCTGCTGCACGACACGATCGAGGATACGCTGGTCACCTATGACGAGATCGAGGAGGCGTTCGGCAAGGATGTCGCCCGCATGGTCGACGGCGTGACCAAGCTCTCCAAGATCGAGGCCATGTCCGAAAATGAGCGGGCGGCCGAGAATCTGCGCAAGTTCCTGCTCGCCATGTCGGACGATATCCGCGTGCTGCTGGTGAAGCTGGCCGACCGGCTGCACAATATGCGCACGCTGCACTTCATCAAGAATGAGCAGAAGCGCCGCCGCATCGCCAAGGAGACGATGGACATCTATGCCCCGCTGGCGGAGCGGATCGGCATGTATGACTTCATGCGCGAGATGCAGTTGCTCGCCTTCCGCGTGCTGGAACCCGAAGCCTATGACAGCATCACCAAGCGGCTGGAGCAGCTGAAGGAAGGCGGCCATGACAAGGTCGACCGGATCGGCGCGGAGCTGCAATTGCTGCTGGGCGGCCATAATCTGTCCGTCACCGTGTCGGGCCGCGAAAAGCACCCCTATTCCATCTGGAAAAAGATGCAGGAACGGCACATCAGCTTCGAACAGCTGACCGACGTCATGGCCTTCCGCGTCATCACCGAGACGACCGAGGATTGCTATCGCGCGCTCGGCGTCATCCACCAGACCTTCAAGATGGTGCCAGGCCGGTTCAAGGATTATATCTCCACCCCCAAGCGCAACGGCTATCGCTCGCTGCACACCACGGTCATCCATCAGGAAAATGCCCGGATCGAGGTGCAGCTGCGCAGCCGCGACATGCATAATGACGCCGAACTCGGCCTCGCGGCGCACTGGGCCTACAAGCAGAAGGGCGACGCCACCGACCAGAATGCGGCCTGGCTGCGCGACCTGGTCGAAATCCTGGAACAGAGCCAGGATGCCGACGAACTGCTCGAACATACCCGCATGGCGATGTATCAGGATCGCATCTTCGCCTTCTCGCCCAAGGGGGAGCTGCACCAGTTGCCCAAGGGATCGACCCCGGTCGACTTCGCCTATGCCGTCCACACCTCGCTCGGCAACCAGACCGTCGGGGCGAAGGTGAATGGCCGGGTGGTGCCGCTGCGCACCTCCCTGGAAAATGGCGACCAGGTCGAAATCCTGAAATCCGCCGGCCAGGAACCCCAGCCCGGCTGGCTCAGCTTCGCCATCACCGGCAAGGCGCGCGCTGCCATCCGCCGCTTCATCCGCCAGAAGCAGCGCGGCGAGGAAGTGGCGCTGGGCGAAAAACTCTATGAGGAAATCATCGGCCGCTTCTCGCCCGAACTGGCGAGCGAGCTGGGCGACAAGGCGCTCAACGCCGCGCTCAAGCGGTTGAAGCTGGAGGATCGCGCCTCGCTGATGGTGGCGATCGCCACCCATCGCCTGCTCGATTCCGAAGTGATGGAGGCGCTGATCCCCGGCTCCACCAGCGGCCAGGAACTGGAAGAAGCCCATCCGCGCCAGCATGCCCCGGTCTCGATCCGCGGCCTGACGCCGGGCATCGCCTACAAGCTGAGCGAATGCTGCCACCCGGTGCCGGGCGACCGCATCGTCGGCATCCGCCGCACCGGCGAGCCGATCGAGGTCCACACCATCGACTGCCGCACGCTGGAGGCCGGCCAGGACGACGACTGGGTCGACCTGAGCTGGGACAGCAAGTCCAAGGGCGGCACCGCCCGGCTGCAGGTCATCGTCAAGAACCAGCCCGGCGCGCTTGCCGCCGTCGCCAATGTGTTCGGCGCGACCAAGGCGAACATCCTCAACCTGCAACTGGTCAACCGCGAAGGCCCGTTCCACACCGACATCATCGACCTGGAAGTGGCCGACGCCCAGCATTTGAGCCGCATCGTCTCGGCGCTGCGCGCCCTCGACACGGTGGTGCAGGCGGACCGGGTCTAGGACCATCCTCGCTTCGGCGGTGGCACCTATCGCCACTGCCGAAGCGGGCCATCGATCAGGCAGCCGCCTCGATCCGCATCCGCAGGCCCAGCGCCGGCAGCAGCTTCAACATGCTGCCCAGCGTCGGATTCCCGTCGGGGCCGAGCATCCGATAAAGTTGCTGGCGCTTCATGCCCGTTGCCTTCGCCAGTTCGGTCATGCCATGCGCCCGCGCCACGATCCCGATGGCCTGGGTAATGACATGCACGTCACCGGTGGCGAACGCATCGGCGAGCAGTTCCGCCTGATCCTCCGCTTGCGTCAGCGCCTCAGCTGCATCAAAGCGGGTCAATTCGATCGTCATACCAGCCTCCTTGGCCGGGTCGATGAGGGACAGCTCAATCGATCCGGGCCGCCATATACTTTGCCCTGGCGATGTCCCGCGGCTGGCTCGACTTGTCGCCACCAACCAGCAGGACGATCAGCCGGTCCCCACGCCGCACGAAATAGAGGCGATAACCCGGACCGAAATCGACACGCGCCTCCAGCACGCCATCGCCCACCGACTTCACATCGCCCAGCAATCCCAGTTCGAAGCGCGCAATCCGCCCGGCAACCTTCGACCGCGCCCGGCGATCGCGAAGCGCGGCAAACCATTCTGCAAAGACCGGCGTTTGCAGCACTTCCATGCCGACAACATATATGTGACACACCAACGCTTATCAAGCCATCGTCGGCCGCACCCGCCGCCCTGCCAGCGTTTATCCGTTGCGTTCCATGCCCAAAATCTGTAAGGGCGCCCCAGCAGACCCGTGGCTCATGCCATTGGTCTTCCGTCCGAGACAGTTGGTGAAGGGAATTTGCCCTTCTTAATCTCCAGCCTAGACGGGGAAAAGTTCTTTACCGGACGGGCCATGCGCCCGATTCGGGTCTGCCTGATTTCCTTTTCGAGGATATGGGCCAGTCGACCTCTCCCCTTCGGACTTAACTGCCCCATGGCTTGCCATGGGTTTTAGCCGTTCGCGTGGCGCAAGCGACGCGAACATGAAGTGGAGAATGGCATGGATCGTAATCAGAAATCTGAGATCGTCTCCGCGCTGAACGCTCAGCTGGCAGAAGTTGGTGTGGTCGTCGTGACCCGCAACCTCGGCATGACCGTCGCTCAGTCGACCGTCCTGCGCCAGAAGATGCGCGACGCCGGTGCGTCCTACAAGGTTACGAAGAACCGCCTCGTCAAGATCGCCCTCGAAGGCACCGACTATACCGGCATCAGCGACCTGCTGACCGGCCCCGTCGGCCTCGCCTCGTCGGTCGATCCGGTTGCAGCCGCCAAGGTTGCAGTCGATTTCGCGAAGACCAACGACAAGCTTGAGATCGTTGGCGGCGCGATGGGCGAAGTGCTGCTCGATGCGGAGGGCGTCAAGGCCCTGGCATCGATGCCGTCGCTGGATGAACTGCGTGCGAAGCTGGTCGGCCTTCTGGTCGCCCCGGCTACCAAGCTCGCAACCGTCACCCAGGCACCGGCTGCGCAGCTTGCGCGCGTCTTCAACGCCTATGCGGAGAAGGAAGCGGCCTGAGCCGCCCCTCATCCTCATTAACTTTTGAACCTCATTTGTTCGGGGCAATCGCCCCTTAGAAGGAATTGAAAAATGGCAGACATCAACGCTCTGGTCGATCAGCTCTCGGCCCTCACCGTCCTCGAAGCCGCTGAGCTGTCGAAGGCTCTGGAAGAAAAGTGGGGCGTTTCGGCCGCCGCTGCTGTCGCTGTGGCCGCTCCGGCTGCTGGCGGCGCCGCTCCGGCTGCTGAAGAGCAGACCGAATTCGACGTGATCCTGACCGGCGACGGTGGCAAGAAGATCAACGTCATCAAGGAAGTCCGCGCCATCACCGGCCTGGGCCTGACCGAAGCCAAGGCTCTGGTCGAAGGCGCCCCGAAGGCTGTCAAGGAAGGCGCCAGCAAGGACGAAGCCGAAAAGCTGAAGAAGCAGCTGGAAGAAGCCGGCGCGACCGTCGAGCTGAAGTAAGCTGTTGTGGCCTTGCTTCGGCAAGGCCCGGCTTCCTGGCTCCGGCTAGAGAAATTAGGGGTGGTGCCTTCGGGCGCCGCCCCTTTTTCTTTGTCGGATCAAGCCGATTGATTTCCGCGCCATATTTGCCTCTATTCCCGCCCAGACAATGGCATGGAGGATGCAGGCGATGCGGCGGACCACTATCATCGGGCTGGGCGCCCTGTTGCTCGGCACCAGCGCCCTTGGCACGGCGCCGCTCGCCGCCCGTTCCCCCACGCCCCAGCCGCAGATGGTCCAGACCGAAGCGGGAATCGTCCATGGCGCGCTCGACGCCGGGGTGGAAAGCTGGAAGGGCATTCCCTTCGCCGCGCCGCCGGTCGGCGACCTGCGCTGGCGCATGCCCCAGCCAGCGGCCCGCTGGCAGGGCGTGCGCGAAGCCACCGCCTATCGCAACGACTGCATGCAGCTGCCCTTCCCCAGCGACGCGGCCCCGCTCGGCACCCCGCCGGCCGAGGATTGCCTCTACGCCAATGTCTGGAAGCCCGCCGGCGCGAGCGCCAAACTGCCGGTCCTGTTCTGGATCTATGGCGGCGGCTTCGTGAATGGTGGCTCCTCCCCGCCGACCTATTCGGGTGCCGCGCTCGCGAAGCAGGGGCTGATGGTGGTCAGCTTCAACTATCGGCTCGGCCGCTTCGGCACCTTCGCCCACCCCGCCCTTGCCGCCGCGAACGAGGACAAGGGCCTCGCCGGCAATTACGGCCTGATGGATCAGGTCGCGGCGCTGCAATGGGTGAAGCGCAACATCGCCCGTTTCGGCGGCGATCCCGCCAACATCACCATCATTGGCGAAAGCGCAGGCGGCATGTCGGTCCACGCGCTGCTGACCTCGCCTTTGTCGCAGGGCCTGTTCCAGCGCGCGGTCATCATGTCGGGTGGCGACGGCCAGATGATGGGGCCAAAGGATGGCAGCGCCGCCACAATCGGCGAGGCCTTTGCCGCGACCAGGGGGATCAAGGGCAGCGACGCCGCCGCGCTCAAGGCGCTGCGCGCCCTGCCCGCCGACCAGGTGATCGACGGCCTCAATCTGGAAGGCATGTTTAAGGGCCAGCTTGGCCCCTACAGCCCGCCCTTCCCC